>DATEPD010000166.1:0-4227 GCA_035273365.1 Nitrospiraceae bacterium
TCTGCCCACCGTCAAGAATCTGAATCGTTTCGTCTCCTCACAGGTCTTGCAGGCCCTATCCGATCATGTGTATCCACGGACGATTGAAGCTGCGTTGATCCAACTGCGGGAGCTATTTCTTCACGATCAGCAGCGGCTTTCGGCCGAGGATCAGCAGCGTCGGCTGCAGGAAGCCACAATCATTCTTGGGGTCTTGCGCAAGGCCGTCTGCGATCCAGCTAAGGCGTGGCACACATCGGAACCTGTCGTGGTGCATGAATCTGTCAGGAATGCGACCCCATCGCGGTCGTGGTGGGAGCAGCCCATCCGCTTCGTGAAGGGAGTCGGCCCGAAGCGCACCGAGTTGCTCAAACGGCTCGGGATCGAGACGCTTGAGGATGCCCTATGGACTGTCCCTTGGCGCTATGAAGATCGTTCGGTTATGACCCCGATCGGGCAACTCGTCCCGGGTATGCAGGCCTCGATTTGCGGCACAATCATCCGAAGCGAGGCGAAGAAAGCCCGCAGTCGCCGCCTCACCATCCTCGACATTGTGGTGGAGGATTCAACCGGGCGTCTCCAGGCGGTGTTCTTTAATCAGCCGTTTCTTGAGCCTCTCTTCACCGTCGGGACGAGTATCATGCTGACCGGTCGGATGATAGCCGGAGCGCAGGGGTGGGTGGCCATGAGGATGGAGGTTGCGCAATACGAAGTGATAGGTGCTGAAACTGAAGCGCCGTTGCATGTGGGGCGTATCGTTCCGGTGTACCACGAAACCAAGGGGTGGACGTCCAGGCAGATGCGTGTGCTCATGAAAGGCCTGCTGGATGCCCATGTCACCGAGGCACAGGAGGTCTTGCCGGTCTCGCTTCGTGCCCGCTATCGATTGTTGCCCATTCAGCAAGCCATTCAGGACGTGCATTTTCCTCAGGCTGGGACGGATGGAGGGCGGCTCGATCGCGGTCTCACGCTGGCGCATCGTCGCTTGGCGTTCGAAGAGTTGTTTGTGCTGCAACTCGCATTGGCCTCGCGACAACGAGTCATGAAGGAAGAGGTCAAGCAGTTGTCGTTCAATCCGAAGACACCGCTCATTGGCAAGTTGGATCGGGCGCTGCCCTTTCAGTTGACGACGGCGCAAGAGCGGGTGATTCGCGAGATTCTCTCGGACATGACCTCGCGCAGACCGATGAACCGTCTGGTGCAGGGCGATGTCGGGTCCGGAAAGACTATTGTGGCGGTACAGGCGATGGTGTTGGCCTGTGGGTCGGGCTATCAGGCGGCTCTGATGGCGCCGACGGAAATTCTCGCCGAGCAGCACTATCGCTCGATGAAGGGGCTGTTGGAACCGCTTGGCATTTCCGTCGTGCTTGTGAGTGGCGGTGGCCGTGCGACTGCGCGTAAAACTGTGCGCGAGCAGGTGGTCTCAGGAACTGCGCAGGTTGTGATTGGGACCCATGCGGTCATCCAGCAAGGCGTCACCTTCGCAAAACTTGGACTAGCGGTGGTGGATGAGCAACATCGATTCGGTGTGCTCCAACGGAAGACTCTTATCGAGAAGGGGTATAAGCCCGATGTTCTGGTGCTGACTGCGACACCGATTCCACGTACGTTGGCCATGACGGTGTACGGAGATCTGGATGTCTCGGTGATCGACCAGATGCCGCCGGGGCGAAAGCCGGTGCGGACCTTTCTCTTGAGTGACAGCCAACGGGGGCGGGCCTATCAAATTCTCCGCGATGAACTGCGGGGCGGTCGGCAGGCCTATGTGGTGTATCCGCTCGTCGAAGAATCGGAGAAGACTGATTTGCAAGCGGCCATGCAAGGTGCAGCCCAGTTGCAAGCGGACGAGTTAGCCGAGTTTCGCGTCGGGCTTGTGCACGGTCGGATGAAGTCGGAAGAGAAAGAGCGAGTCATGGCATCGTACAAGAAGGGGGAGATCCAGGTATTGGTCTCGACGACGGTGGTAGAGGTCGGGGTCGATGTGTCCAATGCCACGGTCATGATGATTGAACATGCTGAACGGTTCGGACTGGCGCAGTTGCACCAATTGCGTGGCCGAGTCGGGCGAAGTGGATACCAGTCCTATTGTCTGCTCATGGCTTCGGGTGGTGTGCTGTTTCGATCGACGAAGCCTAAAGCAGCTGGTGAACCGGCATCGGCGGCTCGGGAGCGGCTGGATGCGCTCGTGCGATCGACCGACGGGTTCGTGATTGCCGAAGAAGATCTCCGTATCCGAGGGCCCGGTGAGTTTTTCGGATTCCGCCAGTGGGGTATGCCTGAGTTTCGCGTCGCGAATCTGGTGCGGGATGCCGATATGCTCCAGCAGGCGCGCCAGGAGGCCTTTGCACTGTTGAAGCAGGACCCACAACTGAAGGCACCGGTTCACCGTGCCTTGCGAGAGACGATGTTGCGGCGTTGGGAAGCGAAACTGGATTTGGGATCGATCAGCTAAAAGAAGGCGAGGGGCAGGAGGTGCGCGGTAAGGGGTAGGGGCGGTATGGGTTTGTTGCAGCGCTTGAAGCATGATTTGAAGGTGGGGTTTGCGACGTTGCGCCATGGCACGGCGCAGGCGGCGGTCCGCGCGTTGGAAGAGACGGAACTGTTGAGGATCCGGCTCGAAATCCGCAAGCTCGACAAGCAATTGGACGAGCTCTATCGGGATGTTGGTGAGCGAGCAGTCATTCTGGGCGAGGGGGGCGAATCGGCTGAACGTGTCCTGTACGACGCTGAAGTCGGTCGACTGGTCAAAGAGATCCAAGAACTCAAAGACGCACGAGATAAGCTTGAATCGGAAGTGACGGAGATACGGAGCGAAGTATGAGCGACTCGTCACGCATGATGCGTCTTGCCGGTGTGGATATCGGTACGCTGACCTGTCGCTTGTTGATAGCCGATCTATCCCCTGACGGAAGGCTGAAGGACATACAGTATGATCGACGAATCCTTAGGCTGGGCGAGGACGTTGATCGGACCAAGCAGCTGAGCGGTTCAGCGATGGATCGGGTGCTGCAGTGCCTCAAGGAGTGGCGGGATATGATTACTGCCTATTCTGTCGATGCGGCGGCGGCCGTCGCGACGAGTGCCGTGCGCGATGCCGTGAACCGTGACGAGTTTCTCGATCGTGTGAAGCGCGAAACGGGCTTCGAGATCGAGATCCTTACGGGTAACGAAGAAGCACATCGGACGTTGCTTGGTATCCGTTCTGGTCTTCCTGCCGGCGTGTCGGACATGTTAGCCCTCGATATCGGTGGCGGCAGCACCGAGTTCATCCTGGATCGCCCAGGCCAAGCTCCCATTGTCAGATCCATCGACATCGGAGTCGTGCGACTCTGCGAGCGGCTCTTACGCCATGACCCTCCGACCAACGAGGAGATCTGGCAAGCGCGCGAGTGGGTTGCGCGAGAAGCGAAAGCAACCGCTGCCGATATGGATAATTATCAGACGGCAACTTTCGTCGGCACAGCGGGAACGGTCACAAGCCTGGCAGCCATGGCTCAGAAACTCCCTGCTTACGAACCAGCCAGAATCCATAATTACAGGTTGAAGCTCGATATGATTCAAGAACTCGAGCAAACACTCATACACCGCAAGAAAACCGACCGCATTGGCATGCCAGGTCTAGAAAACGGTCGCGAAGAAGTCATCGCCGCCGGTGCAATCATCATTCGAACGGTGATGGAGACCCTGCGTCAGAAAGAATGTTTCGTGAGCGATCTTGGCTTACGCGAGGGTGTCTTGATTGATTTGGCGACGAGGATATGAAACGTTCCAGGCTTGGAGGAGTCACATGAACAAATTCAAGTACCGCGTTTTCTATAAATACCTCGGACCTTCCAAAGACGATCCTTTTGCTATCAAGCCGCTATCATCTGATCGAGTGCGGACAATGCTTGATAGCTTGTGCGCTATCCTACCCCTTCAATACTCTTCGACGATCGAAGACAGTTCACTGTATCTTACTGTCTTGACCGGCGAAACCGAGGAAGAAACCGATGCCGAGATAGAGCGATGTGTTGTTAGCTTAAACCGCGCGACGCCTGGGCTCTCGCTACTGATCGATAGGGTAGAGAAGTAAACCAGGAGGACGACGATCAGGCTGACCCGTGTCTTCTTTCTGAGGCTGTGCATTGCACGAACATAGAAGATCATCGGGCTCCATGCCTTCCTCTGTTCCACGAGTGTCAGATACTGCATGCTCCCGGAGTTGGTGGTAAAAAGGCTGACCTTCCCTGTGATCTGGGGGCGTCG
>DATEPD010000167.1:0-3061 GCA_035273365.1 Nitrospiraceae bacterium
CTGCCGTAGAATTGCCTGAATGGCGAAAAACATATCGTATCAGGCATAGACTGCCCTGTGAATTAGTCGCGGGAGAAGAACGGCTCACCGGGGCGGTGGAAGACATCAATGAAACAGGGGCGCTCATCCGGGTGAACAAACAGGTGCTGGAAGGAAATGACCGATTACTCGTTGATCGATTACTCGTTAGTATCAACACTCCCGCAGGGGACTGGCTCGCAGTCGAAGGCCGAATCTGTCGCCAGGAACAGGTGTCATCCAGCGAGGTCGAGATCGGGCTAAAATTTATCGATGTGGACGAGAAGACAGCCGATTCGTTGATCGTCGCCGCGTTTTCCGATTCTCGAGCCTGGAATCAGCCTGAAGTCGAACCGGGAATCTTCCGAAGCTTGTGGTCTCTGTTGCGCGTGTTTGTACAAGTTGTCAGAACGCCGAGAACGTCACTTCGGCGAGACCTTCGCCTTCCCTATCGGGAAAACTGTCTCCTGGTGTTGCCCGACCGCACCCTGGAAGGCAGAGTTGAACAGATTTCAGCGACCGGTCTTTCGGTGAACATTCCGGGAACTGTCGAGCTTGTCGGTGAGAATGGGACTCTGTATGTGGAATCCTTTTCCTTGAAGGTCCGTCGGAGATGGGTGACGCAATCTGAGGGCGTTGTGCTGGCCGGCTTCACCATCGAACAGATTGACGAGGGAGCAGATCAATGGCGAGAACTCACCTCTCTTGCGGCATAGCATTATGTGTGGCCCTGCTGTGGCCCGGTGTCGTGGTAGCCGGGGATGTCTTTACCGGCTATCAAATCGATAATCACAGCCAGTACTTCACATACTTAGGTGTACGGACTCCATTGACCTCCACCGACTCCACCGTCCAACCGTTCATTCAAGTACTGGGAGCCGGGCTCGGCTACAAATTCGACGACAACGGAGTCAAGCGCGATGCCGAGATCCAGTTTGCAACCCCGTCCTTAGGACTCAAGTATATTAAAGGATCGTGGAACTTCATTGGGCTTGCTGGTCCACAGTTTCGATGGAAACAACAGGACCGTGCGACCGGGGGCAGGACGAATGAGAATGATGTTGGCGCATACGTCCAGGGAGAGGCCTTTTACTGGCATGAGCAAGGAACATTTCAGGCCATTGCCTCCTACGCGGATTTAGACAGTTTTTTCTGGAGCCGACTCAGAGGCACTAGGCTGGTCCATAAGAGCGAACAGGCGTGCTGTTCAAACTACCTTGGGTGGGACCTCGCCGGCATGGGGAACAAAGATTTCTATGCAGTCCAAACCGGCCCGCTGGCGCAGGTGGCGATCGACCAAATCTACCTGACCGTCAAAGGCGGCTATCAATACACGAAAGTATTTCAGAACGGCGTCTACGGGGGCGTGGAATTATATTTTCCTTTCTAGTCGGCTGATCAAAACCCCTCAATCCTGTAGGATTTCGAGCATGTTCATAGCAGCAATGCGTCGGATTTATTTTGTCAGGCATGCCTGTGGTTCCTGTCTTGCACGAGAGTGGATATCGCGACCCTCCCCTTTACGAGGGGGTATACCTACCAGCGGGGAATTGGTTCTGCGGCCATAGTGCCCTATCCTGCGATTCGCTGACTGCATTGGATTGAATAGTGCGTGTCTGTCGGCCATTCGGTCATGAATGATGGGAGGAGTTCCTCACATGTCCAACTGGGACGGAGCATTGATCGGGACGAGCCGGTGCTTTCTCCAAGTGACAGGGATGATCCCGCTCTTAAGTACCTCACGATCGACAGTGCTTATCTCCGGAGAAACGGGCACGGGCAAGGAACTTATTGCGCGTGCCATCCACTATTCAGGCGAGCGTCGTGGAAAGCCATTTGTCCCGGTGAACTGTGCGGCGTTGCCGGAGCACTTGATCGAAAATGAACTGTTTGGCCATAGCAAGGGAGCCTTCACAGGAGCGCTCATTGAGAAGCCAGGCCTTTTCCACGAAGCCGACGGTGGGACCCTGTTTCTCGATGAAATCAATTCGCTCAGCATGCCGGTGCAGAGCAAGCTGTTGCGGGTCTTGCAAGATCAGGAGTTCAGGCCTCTTGGCTCAACCAAGAGCCGAACGGTCAATGTGAAAATCATCGCGGCCACGAATACGGACTTGCGCTACCTGGTTGAAACGCGCCAATTCCGCGAAGATTTATTCTACCGTTTGAATGTGTTGTCAGTCGCACTTCCTCCCTTGCGCGAGCGGAGAGAGGACATCGTATTGCTCGCCAATCATTTCCTGAAGGTGTCCGCAGAGGAATTCGGCAGGGAAGGGATCACCATTGGCCACACCGCCCATGCCAAGCTAAGAGGACATGCCTGGCCCGGAAACGTGAGAGAATTACAGGGTGTGATACAGCGTGCCGTGGCGATGGCATCGGGAGACACCCTCGAAGCGCAGGATCTCGATCTGCCGGAAAATGAAGATCCTGTGTCTATGGGGCCGACGATGACATTGTTGTCTCGAGGACTGATGCCCAGTGAGGGCAGTTTTCAAGAGATGAAGGAGAAAGTCGTTGAGGAATTCGAGATGGCGTTTTTGAGTGAGTTACTCTCGACTCATCATGGAAATATCTCGAAGGCCGCTCGCGCGGCGAAGAAAGAGCGACGGGCGTTTCAGCGTCTACTGCAGAAGCATGGACTGGATCGACGGACGTTTTCAGCAGCCTAGTTCCCCGCATTATTCGTGCAAGCCTCTACTGCGACAGCCGAATACGCCTCTATAACAAGCCTAGTCGCAGGTGACCCGCGGCCCGCCGGCGCGTCACACCCCATGCGGGTGTGGGACCTACCAGCGCATTCCATCTTATAGATAGAACCAGCCATGCACTCAATATGACCGGGACAAGAAACCTGCGCGACCTTGCGCCTGCATCATAAGTAGCCTCGCACTTCGCCACAAGTATTAATAAATTAATCCTCCATCTGCGGCATTCCAACCTCACGCTTCAGCGGTATATCCGTTGCCATCTTCGTATCCTATGATTCACGCGAGTATTGTGTATGTTGGTTCGATGGCGCAGAGCAAGAGAGATAAAGATCAAC
>DATEPD010000168.1:0-3219 GCA_035273365.1 Nitrospiraceae bacterium
TTCAGCTCCCGGCAGATCGCTATATGGTGGGGTATAAAACTGCGGTCTTCACCAAGGACGGCACTCCGCTCCCCAAAAACTATCTCCATCACATCCTGATGCTCAACAACAGCAAACCGAGCGTCTCCTGCGCCGGCGAACCGTTGTTCTTTGCCGGCGCCGGGCTGGAGATGACCGAGACGCGATTTCCGGCCGGCTATGGGGTCAAGCTCGCCAAAGAGGATCACCTCATGTCGATTGTCGCCTTTTATCATAAGGCCCCGCGCACCAAGGACGTGATGGCCACCTTCACCATGTATCTGGCCCCCGAGGGCACGCCGATCACCGAGATGGAGGTCTATCAGGTGGGGGTGAACATTGTGTGCTTCAGTAAGTTCGCCCAGCGTGGCCCCGACCAGACGGATGAAGGGATTGAGATCACCAACGGGGTGACGATCCACCGGGCGCCGTTGAAGTTCTCGATGGATGGCTGTGTGAAGTTCGCCTATCCGCATGGCCATGACGAACTGCTGATGATCGGGCTGGACAATACGACGAAGAAACAGACGTTGCTGCGGACGGTGCCCGACGTGGCCTTGGACGGCACCTTTCTCGAATTTCGCCCGCACCAGGTCTATCAAGACCGGCAGGGGTTTCCGGTGACGAAGGCGGATGAGTACGAGATGGTCATGGTGCATCACCATCCGTTACAGAAGCCGGAGCCGCAGCATGGGATGGGCAACTATTTGCTGTACATGACCCCGGGCGCCTGTCCGTCGACCGCCCCGCCGCCGCTCGCCAGCAACTAGCATCCACGCACACTTTCTATACCCACCGCACAGTGCTACGGTGGGTAGCACGCCTTTGTTCTTGTTACCTATGCCTCCCTTCTCTTCGACTCCGTTCAAATTTGTTCGTCGTCAGAAGTCAGTGCGGCTCCCCCTACCAAAGAAATAGCTCAATCCATCGTATGAAGACTGGGTTTCTCGCCCCCGCCTATGCTATTCACTTCACGATCCTCAGATGCGTGCCCGACTCGCTTGTTCTAGAAGTGGAGGGGCTAGTGCGCCGCAGATTGCGCGAGGGCGAACCTTGTGATGTCGCTCTGGGGCTGGGCTTGCTCGGATTCCCCAGAAACACAGGGATATCTTGATGCCATTGAGTAAGCCGGTCACCATCCTGATCATCAGCGAACACGCTGAATCCATCAAACTCGTCACCATCAGTTTGCGCGGATTCTTTCCTGGTTGCCGTGTGGACGTCGCCTATTCAGCCGAAGAAGCTCGTGCATGGACATCATTGCAGGAATGGACCCTCATCCTCATTGACGAACAATGCTTCACCGGGGACCACACTTCCCTACCCGGAGAACTCAAACGTCAGGCACCGTATGCGGCGAGTATCCTGCTTGGCGACCGCACTGATTCGGCCTCGGCGTTGCAAGCACTCCAAGCCGACGTGGATTTTTTCCTCTCAAAGCAATCTCCTGCCTTTATCACAGAACTCCTCTTCTGTGCGAGGCAAGCCCTCGAAACACATCACCTGAGAGTGGCACTGGACCGCGCACACGAACGCCACCGCCGACTCATCGAATCAGTCAGCGACGTCATCTACGAACTGGATGCCAGCGGCTATTTTGTCACGGTCAGTCCCGGCATCATCACGCTGTTGGGATACTTGCCCGATGAACTTATCGGGTTACCCTATACGACCCTCGTTCCTACCGACCAGGAGCCAATGGCTCGATATCGTCTTAACGAACGCCGCTCCGGAGCGCGAGGCACCAGCCGCGTTGAATTGACCTTGCGAAGGAAATCGACGCAGAACAACAGGCCGCTTACCCTCACGGCTGAAGTCAACGCCAGGGGACTCTATGATCCCCTTCACCGATTTCTCGGCACGGTGGGACTGCTCCGAGACCTGTCCCAACCCAAACAACAAGAAACCACGATCCATCAACTTCGCCAACAACTCCGACGTACGGATGGACTGCTTGAGCTGGCCAGGCAGGTCACGCTGTTGTCTCAACAGCTGCGCGATCCACTGTCCACAGTGCTGACACAGTCTCAGCAACTCCTCACGACCATTCGCGACGCACGTCTGGAGGACCAAGCTGAAACACTCGCCAGTCACGCCGCAGAAGCGACGAAGCTCGGATCAGAGCTGACAGAGGCCTTTCACGAAAGAGCCGACTCATTAGGATGTTCGATCAACGACATTCTTGAGGACATACTCGCGGCTACAACTCCGGCCATGATAGATGGTGCAGGCATCCTACGGCAGTTCTCGTCGCACCTCCCCCCTCTTGTCGGCGATCGCGAACAAGTCACGAAGCTGGTTCACCAACTCCTGAACTACGCACAGTCATTTTTGCTGACGGTCGGCCGTGCGCATCGACTTATCCTGAGCACACACGCAGTTGGGTCTTCCTCCATCTCAGCAGATACCCCCGCTCTATTTCCCCTTCCCCCGCCTACCGAGGCCGAAATCGAGCTGCTCGAATCAGACGTGGTATGGTCGGAAAACTCTCCGGTTACTTCACCCCCGACTACGGATCTCCTCGAGTCATATCAGCTCGTTCGCCAACTCGGTGGCACATTAGATGTGTCAGCGCCGATGCAGGGCCCCCTTCATATCATCCTCCGACTGCCAGTCGTCTCCCAGCTCCCCATCGAAACGCTCCCGCAGCAGATTACCGTTTCTGTCGTCCCCCCCACACTCGCTCCTGAAGCGAAGAGTGCCGCGACAGCACCTGTTCCGACAGCTGACTCTGGCAGGCCGCAACAGGAACGACGCCATTCACCTCGAATTCCAACAACCCTGCCTGCCACAATCACCGTCGGGTCGGCAACGTGGGAGGGCACCATTTCCAACCTCAGCCTTGGCGGTACTTGCATCACACTCCCCAGCGACTTCCCCACCGTGACAGCACAAGATGCCTATGTTGTCCTAAAAACCGTTGTAGGGATACTGGAACTTCACGGTGCGGCCCAGGAACGGCCTATCTGGCTCCCTCTCGGAACACCGGTCTCCCATCTCGTCATCGCATTTGAGGTGCCCAAGCGAGAAGAGGCCGCAGTCTTGGCCTCATTGGTCCAAGCTGCACGGGAACAAACTTTGCCTTTCGCCCTTGAGGTCTTGCTTGCAGCAGAGCCGCAGGTCGAACTGACTGCTGCCCCCCTTGTACCAAGCGAGCTGGAAGCCTACGACCTCCGTGAGGCAGTTCGGGTGGTTGTAACA
>DATEPD010000169.1:0-5326 GCA_035273365.1 Nitrospiraceae bacterium
CGGTATCCATTCTCCTTCCTGAACGTCTCTTTCCTCCCCGGTTCGTCACGATCGCCTCATCCAATTTTGATGACACCGTCGAGTATCCCATTCAAGACGAAGACCTCACGCATCTGCTCGATTCCTCTTTGACAACCGAGCAGTTTCACGATTTGTATCGGCGACTGACGTCGGTTCCGCTGAAGCCCGCCGGCCGCTATTAGCCGGGTGCTGAAAAACTCTTCGGGTCTATCTGGTTTTTCTGGTCTATCTCGTCTATCTTGTTGATCAGACAGACCAGACAGCCCAAATCAACAAGACAGGCTGGCGGCCGCTCTGAGCACCCTGCCGGATGCCCTCCTGTACCTCGATCGGCTTAGTGCGATAAGATTCTGCGACCATCGAGCTATTTCACGATCACTCCTGCTGCTCAACATGAAACAACCGATATCACCCGAGAAAGGGCTGAACATTGTGACGACTCTCACTCGTATGACTTGTGCACTCCTGCTTGGATTACTGCTCCCCGTACAGAGTGTGATCGGTGCGACGATGAAAGACATTCAGGCGCAAGGCACGGCCATGATGAAGGACGCGGAGGAGATGGTGGCGCATGGGGGGATGGGAGATACCAAAGCGATCGTCCATCATTGTGGTGAGGTCGTCCAACATGCGGAAGCGATTCTCAAGGCTCTCCCTCCGGCTGACCCACACAGCAAAGAAGCCCTGCCCCATTTGCAGGAGGCGATCAAGCAGTGCAAACGGGTTGCGGAATTCGGAGACAAGGTCGATCCAGGAGTGAGTTTGAATCCGGCGATCAAAGCCCGTGCAGCCGCGCGGGAAGCAATGAAACATCTGGCGGCCCTCAAAGAGAGCGGCGCGTAGCAGGATGCTGAAAAAGTCCGCCAGCCTTTCTTGTTCGTTTGGTCTGTTCGGTCTGTCTGGTCTATCTGGTCTGTCTGATCGACAAGATAGACGAGATAGACCAGAGAAACCAGATAGACCTCAAGAGTTTTTGCTCAGCCTGCTAATACCTTATCGAACTGACCTCGGAGGCTGGTCGCCGGGTGTTGGAGCAAACGGACTCACCGCGTTCTGGTCTCGACCCGGTTGATAGGACTCCAGGAGTTTTGTGACGAGCGGCATCACCGTTCCGTTACTGGAAGTCGGGATCTTTATCCGGACCCCCCTCCCTTCGTTCCGCCCCAAAGACATAATGTGGATTTCCCGCATCTCGGTATTCGTGTCACTGCGATAGGTGAAGGTGAGTTGCTTGGCTTCGAATCCCCCGAGTGTCGTCGGGCGGTCCGCCTCCCAAGAGATTTTGATGTGCTTCCCCTCATACAAGCCAGTGATAATGCGTCGGTGAGCCCTGACGAATTCATCGAGAGTTTGGCGGCCATCCGGACTGCTTCCTTCAATGACGTTCATGAAGCCGGAAAGGGTCACCTGAGCACCTTCGATAGGGAGAGAGAGCGTGATCCCCGTCCCATCCGGCATTGGGTTGCCGGAACGCCAGTCTGAGGGATACTGCGCCGAGAAACCGAACCGGCTGTTCGTATAACTCTTCCAAGTGCCTGCATCAGCTGCCTGTACAGCATGCCCGAGAGAATCCAGGGATCCCAGCCCATAGCTCATCACCAATACGATTGAACACCAACAAATCCAGCCCATCTCTTTCCTTCCTTCTCCGTCTCTCCGGCCCAAACATTGATGGAACTATACTGGAACGGCTCAGCTGATTGAAATATATGTCTGAGCGCGCGCCAAGCAAGAATGATCCGGGAGGTCTTGTTGATGTTAAAAGAATGGACTACCGTTCTTGAACCGCTACCACCCAGTGATTCCCGCTCGACAGAACGCATGCTGAACCTTCGGCTGGCTGTTATTCGCGGTCTACTTACCGGGACGCTCACCGTCTTTGTCGATGAAATCACAGATTGGATACAACCGGAGTTACTCGATGTTTTATCGGATGCGCGTAGACATATCCAAACTCAACCACACCGAAATGCCATGAGTGCCCGGACACCCCATTGATCTGCCGATTATCCTGCCCTCATCAATCATTTCAATCTTCGAAGCCTCAATACTCGTTCTCATTCATGGATCCCTCCATGGGAATGTGTAGGCACCGTTTCCCCAAGCAGAGTCCTTACGCCACGAACAACGATGGGCAGGCCCTTTCTTCCACTGTTCCATGCGCCCTTGTGTTAGCTTTAGAGACAAAGAGGTGGATCTCAAAATTCTGTGTGCCGCCTTGGCCGAGGACCTCGTCCGACAAGAGCGAAGGTAGGGGAATAAGATGCTGATAGCCTTGCTGTTGATCATTGTCGGCATTATCATTTTCGGTCCACAGCTCTGGACCAGGCGGGTGTTCGCCCAATATCGTGTGCCCCGTCCTGACTATCCGGGAACTGGGGGGGAATTGGCTCGACACCTGCTCAATCGGCTCGATATGGAACATATCATGGTGGAGACGACCGAGAAGGGCGACCATTACGATCCCGAGACCAAAACTGTCCGCCTGACCCCTGACAACTTCAATGGGAAATCCCTCACAGCTGTCACTGTTGCAGCCCACGAAGTTGGGCATGCGATTCAAGACCGCATGGGCTACCAGCCGCTCGCGGAACGCACAAGGCTCGTGCGGTTCGCGCAGGGGGCGGAAAAGGTTGGAGCGGTGGTCATGATGGGCATCCCAATTGCGACAGCGTTGGCTCGGACCCCTGTGGCAGGCATACTCGTCCTCATTGCCGGAATGGCGACGATGGGGATCTCCACCCTTGTGCACCTTCTCACGCTTCCAGTCGAGTGGGACGCCAGCTTCAGGCGTGCCCTTCCAGTGCTCCAGCAAGGCAAATACCTATCGCCTGACGATATGCAGGGAGCCCGCCGAATCCTCATCGCCGCTGCGCTGACCTACGTGGCGGCCTCTTTAGCGAGTCTGCTCAACCTGTGGCGGTGGGTCGCCTTCCTTCGCCGATAAAGGGCGGTCACTTTCGAAGAAAAAGGCGACGTGGCGTTAAGCTATTTGGAGTGCTTCAGCTCGGCGACGCACCTCATTAGCTTTTTGCGATTGTCCGAGGTTGTCATAGAGTGAGGCGATATTCGCATGTAAATGCGACAAGAGCTGTGCCATCTGTGCTTCATGTGCGATCACGTTCGCTTCGAGCGCCAGCTTCTTTTCTTCACTCCTGTGAAAGCCTGCCTCAAGCCGCAGTACGAATTGGATCCAACCTTTGACCTTGTCGGAATCCAAGTCCGGGATGGTCGGCAATGCTTCACCGCGATCGAGAGCTTTTTCAGTTTGATTCATCCACTTGATGAAGATGAGAAAATCACCAAGCGTAATTTGAAGGGCGGATGAGGCGCCTTCTTCTTCTTCGATAATGAATTCTTCCATAAAACCTCCTTGCGAAGCATATTCATTGCTCCGACAAAAATATGTACGGTCCTTCCATACGACCTGCCCTCAGTGATCCATCGATCGCCTGTCACCGCTGGGGTGTTCTTAAATCCCATATGTTTTTGAAAAGGGGTTTGCATCCCTTCGCGACTGCCCGGAATCGAAACCAGGAGAGCCTCTGCCCATCGAAGCCCTCCTGCTGCTTGATGAACAATTAGCCAGCCGTGGCGATGATCACATCTGGTTTCTCTACGCTTGATCGCAGTGATCTGAAGCCCGCGCGAAGCTCTTCTGTAAAGAGTTTCGGCTGCTCCCAAGCCGCGAAGTGGCCGCCCTTGTCGAGCTTGTTGTAGTGGATCAGTTTGGGATACGCCCGCTCCGTCCAGCTCCGCGGGGCTTGAAAGAGCTCGTCTGGAAAGGCGCTCATCGCGACCGGGATGGAGACGTTCGCGGGTCCGAAAAATGGTAGCTTGTTTTCCCAATAGAGACGGGCCGAGGAAATCGCTGTGTTCGTCAGCCAGAAGAGGGTGATGTTGTCGAGCACATCGTCTCGTGTAAGGCCTCCGGGCTGCCCGTCAAACGCGCGTGCAATGAGCTCATAGCTGAGCGCGTCGTGGTCCAGCAGATAGGCTGCCAGGCCAACGGGTGAATCCGCAATTCCGTATAGAGTCTGTGGACGCAACCCCATCTGATAGGCGTACCCAATGCCTTTCGCATATACGAATTTCAGCCGCTCGTATGCCAGGGCCTCTTCGGCCGAAAGACCGGATGGAGCCGGAGCGCCGGACTGGGCAGCCTTGTCAATGTCGGGTGGAACAACGCGAGGGAAGTTGGTGTGAATGCCGATCAATTCCGGGGGAGCTTGTACCCCCATCTCGTCAACGACGACCCCACCCCAATCGCCGCCTTGCGCCACAAAGCGCGTGTATCCAAGGCGCTTCATCAACACAATCCAGGCACGTGCCATACGCACGCAGTCCCAGCCGGTCGTGGTCGGCTTGCCGGAATACCCATAGCCCGGCATCGACGGAATCACTATATGGAAAGCATCCGATGCGCTTGCACCATGTGCAGTGGGATTGGTCAAGGGATCGATGATCTTCAGCTGCTCGATGGGCGAGCCGGGCCATCCGTGCGAAACGATGAGCGGCAACGCGCCTTCGTGCTTCGAACGAACATGAATGAAATGAATGTCCAGCCCATCGATCTCGGTGATGAACTGTGGCAGCCCCTTCAGCCTCGCTTCAACCTTGCGCCAGTCGTACTCTGTCGCCCAATAGTGCGCGAGTTTCTGAATCATCGCGAGCTGCACGCCCTGCGACTGGTCTCCCACCGTTTCACGGTCAGGCCACTTTGTGGCCTTGATGCGCTTGCGCAATTCGGTGAGCTGCGCCTCTGGAACATCTACCTGAAATGGACGAATCTCATTATTGCCAACTGCCTGCTTGCTGCCTTGTGGTGTAGCACTGGTTTGGGTCACGGTGTCCTCCTTTTGAGTAGATGTAGATGTTGTTGCGCATGTCCGATCGAATCACATGGGATGAGCGCACACCGTAAAAGCGTGGGAGTCACACAATTGGACGATGGTCGTGGCGATACCTCGGTATCAGTTGTCGATGTGCCGAGCGGTTTCTGATCATGGAGCAAGATCCGTTGCGAGGGTTAACGTCGTTCCTGCATCGAGCGCCCTTCGTGAATGCACTTGTTCACACACCCCGCCCTGCCTTCTGTTCACGCTGCTGTATGTCTTATGTTTCGGCGAGGATAGATTCAGCCGTCTCGCCTGCACAATGTCTGGCTCCTTATGTATTTTGAAGACTCGGGGCAGGGTCAGAACCGACGGAAAGGACGTAGCCGAACCGACTCGTGCGGCTGAGCATCAGTGTGCCTTTCCGACTGAGCCGATCGACCGCTGCGAACACTTGCGCCCACGAATAG
>DATEPD010000170.1:0-5052 GCA_035273365.1 Nitrospiraceae bacterium
GCGATTCTTCCATTAACCGACCCTTGCCACAGGCGACGCAGTGATCGGTCTGAGGGCGAAATCCGATAAGGCCCAGTAGCCGAATCTGAAACAGCAACGCGGTCAACGCCGGGTCCTGGCTCCTGACTAATGCCCGTAAGCCCTGTTCGAGTGTCTCGAAGAGCTGCGGGTCCGGGTCCCCGTCCGGTGTCACCGCACCCACCACATTGACCATCCGCGCGGCAGCGGTCATCAGCGTCAAATCTTCACGAAACCGAATGAACGGTTCCACGAGATCGACTTGAGACACTCGATAGAGCGAATCGCCTGATTTCTCAAACAGGTTCAGATGGCAGATGGTAAGCGGTTCAAGTGATGCGCCGAGTCGGCTCTTCATCCGACGGGCCCCGCGCGCCACACCGCGGATCTTTCCCAACTCTTTGGTATAGAAGGTCACAATACGATCCGCATCGCCCCATTTCCGACTTTTCAGCGTGATGGCTGCGGTCTTGATCAACGGCATGGGCGATACCCCGGTTGAGACAAACGATAGGCATGGCCGCCAGATTGCGTAGTCTTTCCCATTAGCAGTTTCCGGAGCAACTCGGTTTCACGCTGCTGTGATAATACGCAAGGTGATAGTACTTGAAGATCAGCAGGATGCTCAAAAAGTTCGCCCAGCAAGGCCGCAGCGAGCGAAGAGGCGAGGCGTACGCTTCGGTACGTTGAGCCCCTGAGCGAAGCGAGAACGAAGCTGGAAGACTTTTTCAGCATCCTACTAGCGAAGGTATTCCATGAATAGGGTGGCCAGCGTGAGATAGATGGTAATACCCGTGATGTCATTCGCCGTCGTGACAAAGGGGCCGGCCGCTACGGCAGGATCCACCCCCATCCGCTTCAGCAAGATGGGCATAAACGTCGCCATACTCGTCGAAACCATGAATGCCAGAATTAACGACACCCCCACGACCATGCCCAAAAACTCTTGATGCCAAATCCAGCCGACGACCGTGAGAATCACACCGCAGGCGAGCCCCATCAGCAGACCGACCTTGATTTCTCTGAAAAACACGGTACGCACATCCGTCAGCTCGATCAGCCCTGTCGCTAATCCGCGGATAATGAGGGTCGAGGACTGAAGGCCCACGTTTCCACCCATGGCGGCGATGACCGGAATAAAACTCACGATGGCCACCACTTCCTGAATCGTATACCGGAACTCCCACAGAATCGCGCCCGAAAACAGACTGCCGACCAGATTCGTAAAGAGCCATGGGAGCCGGTGTTTCGCCGACGATACGCTGGATGATTTGGAGACCGCGTCCTCTTCGATCGCACCGGCCATCTTGAGCATGTCTTCAGTCGCCTCTTCCCGAATCACGTCCACGACGTCGTCAACCGTAATAATGCCGACCAATTTACTTTCGTGGTCGAGGACCGGAATCGCGAGCAAGTTGTAACTCGCCACCTGACGTGCGACTTCTTCTTGGTCCATGTCGACGGTCACGCTGATCACATCGCGCGTGACGAAGTTTTTCAGCGGCGTTGCGGGAGGAACCGTCAGCAACCGCCGCAGCGAGAGCACCCCGACCAAGCGCTCGTCCTTGTCGGTCACGTAAATATAGAACACCATTTCTGCATCGGTCGCCAACTGTAGACGCCGGATGGCATCTTGCGCCGTGGCATCTTCCGAAAGCGCAAAGAACTCCGTCGTCATGATGCCGCCAGCCGTCCCCTTTGGATACTTCAGCAGGTCAGCGACTTCCGTGGAGTCCTCCGTCCGCATCAACGAAAGAATCTCTTTGGCTCGTTCTTCCGGCAAAACCCCGAGGAGGTAGGCCACATCGTCAGGGCCAAGATCTTTGATCAGCCACGCGATATCCGAATGCAGCAGATCTGCCAACACCTGATTGATACTGTCACCGTCGAGCTCGCTCAAGACTTGGCCGCGCTTCGCCTCCCCTCGCACTAGTTCGAATACTTCCCGTTTTTCCTTGGGGGACGAGAGATGCGTAATCACTTGCGCAATATCGGCCTGATGCATCCGACCCAGCATCTTCGCGAGGTTGGTGATCGCACCCCGGTGCAACAGTCGTTGCACTGACAACAGCACGATGTCGGACTTTGTCCGGCCTCGATCGGCCTGGTCACGTAGCGTGTCGCGCAAGAGATCTTTCTCCCCCGAACGGGGCCGCGGATCCACTGGGTTTGATTCTGTCGTGGGTTCGATCGGCTGCTTCACAATCCTACCTATTAATAGCCTAACTCGGTGAGAGCGTGCGCATCTTCTCGCCACGCCTCCCGCACTTTCACCCATAGTTGGAGAAACACTTTCATCCCAAAGATCTGTTCCATGTCACGTCGTGCAGCCGTCCCGACCGCTTTGAGCCTCTCTCCGTGCTTCCCGATGAGGATCGCCTTATGAGATTCGCGTTCGACCAGCACCGTGGCGCTGATGCGCGCCAGTTTTCCCTCTTCGACAAACTCATCAATCTCCACAGCAACCGAGTAGGGCACTTCTTCATAGGTCTGGTGCAAAATTTTCTCGCGAATCATCTCGGCCGCCAAGGTCCGCATGGACTGATCGGTCACGGTGTCTGCATCATAGGCTGCATCCCCTTCCGAAAGATGGGCCACCGTCACGGACAGCAATCGATCGACATTGTCGCCGGTTTCAGCCGATACCGGCACTACATCCGTCCACGTGAATAATTTGGCATAGGTTTCCATCACCGGGAGCAACTTGAGCTTATTGACCAAATCCACCTTGTTCAATACGAGAATGACCGGGCGCGCACGCTTCCTGACCGCCCCTTTCACATGATCGACGACCAATAAATCACCGGGGCCGGGCGAACTGGTCGTGTCCATCAACACGTATAAAATATCTGCTTCCTCCAGTACGTCGACCGTGGTGCGGACCATGCGACGATTCAGCAGATGTTGCGGCTTGTGCAACCCCGGCGTATCAAGCAAGGCAATCTGCGCACCCGGTGCATGCACAACCCCCAGAATTCTCGTCCTCGTCGTTTGCGGCTTCTCCGAGACGATCGCAATCTTTTGCTCAAGCAGCCGGTTGAGCAATGTCGACTTGCCGACGTTCGGTCGTCCAACAATCGCGACTGTGCCGAACTTCATGGTGTTACGGACGTGGCCGCTCCTGTAATGGGGAAGGAACCAATTGATAGATGGTTTCACCTTTGCGAACGTAGCCGAGTTGTTCCCGCGCCAACTGCTCGATTTTCGCAGGATCATGTTGGAGACGATCGATGTCCTCCCGAAGTGTGCGGGTCGTTCGTTGCAGCTCCTGAAGATCCACGTCCAGCTGTTGGGCGTGCTCGCGCATGGAGAAGTAACGAGGGAGACCCATGTCGCCAAAAACTAAGACGATGAGCAGCAGCAGGCACGCGACGATTCCAACATAGTGCGCGCCGGTCACGATGCGGCGCTGCCAATCGAGCCACTGCCGTCCCCGATTCCGCTTAATGATCATAGTCGCTCGCTATCAACATCGCCCCGGCATCGCCTCACGACCCCGATAGACGGCATTCGGGCCCAGCTCGTCTTCGATCCGGATCAATTGATTGTACTTGGCCACACGATCCGTTCGGGACAGCGAGCCGGTCTTGATGAGCCCGCTATTGGTCGCGACCGCAACGTCCGCAATCGTCGTATCCTCTGTTTCTCCGGATCGATGCGAGATAATTGCCGTGTAACCTGACCGTTTCGCCAGCTCAATCGCTTCCAGCGTTTCCGTCAATGTGCCGATCTGGTTGAGCTTGATCAGAATGGAGTTCGCGATCCCTTCCTTGATCCCTTTGGCAAAGATCTCCACATTGGTCACAAAGATATCGTCTCCAACCAATTGGACCCGCTTGCCCAACTTCTCCGTCATTATCTTCCAGCCCTTCCAATCCAACTCGCTCAACCCATCTTCGATGGAGAGAATCGGGTAGCGATCCACAAGCTTCCCGTAGTAACTGATCATCTCTTCGGAGGAGCGCTCAGGGTTCTTTTCGGCTTCAAGGCGGTACCGGCCCTTCTCATAGAGCTCGCTGGCCGCACAGTCTAATGCGAGGGCGATATCGCGCCCCGGTTTGTACCCGGCCTCTTCGATCGCCTGCATAATCAGGCTGAGCGCTTCTTCATTCGACTGGAGATCCGGCGCAAATCCGCCTTCGTCACCGACCGCCGTGTTCAGCCCTTTTTTCTTCAGCAACGACTTGAGTGTATGAAACACCTCCGTCGCCATCCGGATCGCCTCGCTGAAACATGTCGCTCCCACTGGCATGACCATGAACTCTTGCAAGTCCAACCGGTTGTCGGCATGAGCCCCGCCATTGATGATATTCATCAGCGGCACCGGCAACACTCGCGCATTCGCCCCGCCAAGATATCGGTAGAGTGGCTGGCCTGTTTCCGCCGCCGCCGCTTTTGCCACGGCCAGCGATACACCGAGAATCGCGTTGGCGCCGAGCTTCCCTTTCGTTTTCGTGCCATCCAAATCGATCATCGTCTGGTCGATGCCGACTTGGTCGAACGCGTCCTTCCCTAATAGTTCCGGCGCGATGAGCTTGCTGATATTGGCAACGGCCTTCGAGACGCCTTTTCCCATCCATCGCTTCTTGTCACCATCGCGAAGTTCGATCGCTTCCTTCTCGCCGGTCGATGCCCCGGACGGCACCGCCGACCGCCCACACGCTCCACTCTCAAGCGTGACCTCCGCCTCGATCGTTGGATTCCCCCGCGAATCCAATATCTGCCGTCCTTTGATCTCGCGAATCGCACTCATGCTACCCCCTCAGGCTGCTGAAAAAAGCACCCAACTTCGTTCTCAGCTCGACAAAATCCTCAACGTACCACAGAGGGTACGTCTCCGGTTTTCTCTCGTCTGCGGCCTCGTTGGCTGCCTTTTTGAGCAGCCTGTCTGACCACAGTCACATTTTCACCGCTTCATCCTAGTTTCTTTCTCAATAACTCATTCACCTTCCCAGGATTCGCTTTCCCGCCGCTAGCTTTCATTACCTGCCCTACCAGGAATCCGAGCACTTGCTGCTTGCCTTCTTTGAACTG
>DATEPD010000171.1:0-7044 GCA_035273365.1 Nitrospiraceae bacterium
GATAGACCCGGCGAGGAGCGTGATTCTCCGAATGTTTCTACGAACGCTGCTGGATCGCTACATCTTCACCGAGCTACTTTCCCCCTTTAGTATCAGCCTCGGGGCGCTGTGTTTTGTGATGCTGACCCGGGAACTCCTGCGCCTCGTGGAATTGCTGGTCTCCAAAGGCGTCGGCATTGTGGCGGTCCTGCAAGTCTTCGCCAATCTCATGCCGTCGTTCCTCGTATTGACCCTCCCGATCGCCGGAATCATCGCCTCGATTACCGCGTTCGGCAGACTGTCCTTCGACAAGGAATTGGTGGCGATGCAGACTGCGGGCCTGAGCCTCTTACGCTTAGCTCGCCCTGTGCTTCTCTTCGCCTTGCTTGTATTCGGATTGACCGTGTGGTTAGCGCAGTGGGGGCAACCCTGGAGTTCCATCAACCTCAAGAAAGTGGCGCTGAATCTCCTGCGAGATCAGTTGGTTCTCGCGCTGGAACGGGGAACATTTAACGAGCCCATCCCCAAGATGATGATTTATGTCCCGGATGGGGAAGGTGGACAGGCCACGACCGGTATCTTTGTCTCCGACGAGCGGAATGCAGATGACCCCCGAATCATCGTGGCACAGGAATTCGAGGTCTTGATGGATCCTTCCACCGATCATGTGGCCTTGCGCCTGCTCCACGGAGTCATTCACAGCAAACGGAATCATGCCGATCAATACGAGCACGCATCCTTTGCCAGTTACGATCTGAAACTCTCACTCAACCAAAGCGGCTACTCTGCCACGGAAGAACGTCCGTCGTATGACGCCATTATCGCCCAACTCACACGATCCCAATGGCGAGATACATCCGCGCTCCGACGGTTGATGGAGTATTATAAAGATCTGGCCTTTCCGACTGCTTCGCTGATATTTTGCCTGTTAGGCATCCCGGCGGGCATCGCCTCAAAACGATCGGGCAGAATCGGTGGATTTGCAGTCGGTGTGTTCGTCGTGATCGTCTACTACATGCTGAACGTCGCCTGCGAATTTCTGGTCACGACGGCAAGCCTCTCCCCCTTTCTGGGGGCTTGGATACCGAACGGCATTTTCCTTCTCACCACCGTCGTGTGGTTTTATATCATGAGTCGCCACTAACGCCATGTCCATTCTCTTCCGCTACCTCTTTTGCGAGTACGGAAAAATTTTCACCATGTGCTTCAGCGGACTGATGACGATCTATCTCGTCATCGACTTTTTCGAGAAAGTGCGCCGCTTCTTGCGCTACGACGCGGACTGGCTCGATGTTCTGACGTATTTTATTCTGAAGGTTCCGGCGATCTCCTTCCAGATCGCGCCGCTGGCCATCCTGATGGCCACATTGCTAACTTTTGGTCTGCTTTCCCGCGGCCACGAAATTACGGCCATGCGCAGCTGTGGTATCAGTTTACTCCGGATTACCTCCCCCTTTATTGTCTTTGCCGCAGGGATTTCCCTCGTGCTCTTACTCTTCAGTTCCACCGTCATTCCGCTGGCGGCAAACAAATCTGAAGAAATTCGGACCACGCGTATCGAAAAAAAGCCACCCGCCGCAGCCGTGACACTCAAGCAACCCTGGACGAGAGTGGGGGCTGATCGCCTCATGTATGTCACGAGCGTGTCGGTCGGCGGGGAACTCCTGGGCGGCGTGCGTCTTTTTCAGTTGGATCACAACTTTCAACTGACCGACTTGACCGAAGCCGACGAAGCCCGCTATCGTGACTCCACATGGACGCTCTACCAGGGACGGCAGCGACGATTTTTACCCGATGGAACGGTATCGACCACTGAATTCGACCATCAAGCCATGGTGCTGACCCTCATTCCCGACGACTTCACCACGTGGCTCGCCGGCGACTCCGAGTTGATGACGTTCCATGACATCCGGGCCTACTCCAGACGGCGCCACCAGCAAGGCACTCAAACCGCAAGGCTCCAGACAGACTATTACAGCCGAATCGCGTTTCCGTTCGTTGCCGTCATCATGGTCCTGGTCGGCGTTGCGCTGAGTCTGCGCCGGAGCGGCACCAGAGGGGGCAGCATGGCAATGGGCATCGGCCAGGCGTTTGCCATCGGCTTCTGCTTTTGGGCGACACACTCGATCGCGATTGCGTTCGGTCGTGGCGGGGCCTTGACACCTCTGATGGCCGGCTGGATGGCGAATGTCCTCTTCTTGAGTTTTGGCCTCTATTTAATGTTTAAAGTGCGGTACTAGCAGGATGTTGAAAAATCCGGTAGCGCTATCGGAAGGATGAGACTAGATTTTCGCTTAACCTTACCCTTGACCTTAGCCTACACAGTGTCGCCTGTCCCGCTCGGCAACTGGTTGACTCATTCCGACGCTTCCGGTAAGTAGAAGCCTCAGAGTTTGCAAAAGGATTTCAGCAAGATGCGCTCACGTGTCGTCGTCACAGGGATGGGTGTCGTCTCTCCCATTGGGATCGGGATCAGTAATTTTTGGAAAACTGCCCTTGCCGGCCAATCCGGCATTTCGGCCATTACGTCGTTTGAACCATTCCCTATGGACAGCTATCGGTCCAAGGTCGCAGGCCAAGTGCATGATTTTGCGGTCGAACGGTTCATCGACTCGGTCCATGGCCAACGCGTAGACCGCTACGCACAGTTTGCCCTCGTGGCAGCAAAAGAAGCGCTTGCCGACTCGGGCCTTCAGATGACAAAAGAGAACCCCCACCGCGTCGGAGTTATTGTGGGGGCCGGTATGGGCGGGATGGTAATGGGCGAGCGTGAAATTACACAGCTTTACCAACAGCAAAAACCCAATCGCGTCCATCCGAACTTTATCCCCGTCATCACTCTTAATTCGGCCTCCGGCATTATCGCAATGGCGTATGGTGCCAAGGGCCCCAACCTGACGATCTCGACTGCTTGTTCTTCCAGCGCCCATGCGATTGGACAAGCGCTCCACTGTATCCGTGAGGGCCGTGCCGATGTCGTGATCACCGTGGGAGCCGATGCCAGCATTACCCCACTCGTCTTCGCAGGATTTTGCTCTCTCCGTGCACTCTCATCCCGGTTCAATGGCCAACCGGAAAAGGCCTCTCGACCCTTCGATCGATTGCGGGACGGTTTCATCATGGGAGAAGGTGCTGGCACACTCATTTTGGAGTCGGCTGCGCATGCCAAGAAGCGCAAGGCGAGAGTCTATGCCGAAATCGGTGGATATGCCTCAACCAGCGAGGCGTATCATATGGTCATCCCTCGCGAAGATGGCCTGGAAGTGGCCCACACGATGCGACATGCTCTCGCTGATGCTGCGATAACCCCGGCACAGGTGGATTACATTAATGCCCACGCCACGTCGACACCTATCGGCGATGCCGTCGAAGCCAAGGCAATACGATTACTCTTTCGATCACGCGCGGACAAGATCGCCATCAGCGCCACCAAGTCGCTGATCGGCCACACGCTCGGTGCAGCCGGTGCAATCGGCGGTATCGCTGCGGTGATGGCCCTCCATACGGGCCACATTCATCCGACTGTCAACTATGATGACCCAGATCCAACTTGCGCACTGGGAGGACTCTCCCGATATGCTCAGGAACGTCGTGTAAAAGTGGCCTTGCTGAATGCCTTTGGGTTTGGCAGCAACAACGCCGCTGTTGTATTGAAACAGGCAACCGCATAACAGTATGCCTTGCAGACTCAAGGCGGGCGCGTAATCTAGCTATCTCGGTTGAGCGGTTGAATGGCCCGCTTTTCCAGCATCCAGTTGGGGCACGACGGAGAGCATCGACGCATGGCAACGGATCCCACTATCTCGCTAAAAATCCGCACCACGTTGGGTGAGTATCTGAAACGCGATCCAGCCACAATACTGACCACACAGCATCTGCGCGAAGATTTAGGGCTCGACTCTATGGCGGTGATTGAACTGTTGTATCGCGTCGAAGAGACCTTCGATCTCCAGATCCCCGACCACGACCTTGCGGGCCTGACGAACGTCGGCAATGTCGTGAGTTATGTTGAGAAGCGGTTGGGGAAAACATCTGTGCCGACTCCACCGAAGAAGGTGACGAAGCCGTCCAAGCCGAAGGGCAAAAAGAGATCATAATCACTATGGCTACACAGGCACGCACCCCGATCTCACTGGGACAGATCCACGATGTCGTCGGCGGAGAACTTGTGGGACCGTCAGAAGTTACCGTCACGAGCCTGGCCAGCCTTGAAGAAGCAGGCCCGACCGATCTGACCTTCCTCACAGGGGATCGGATGCTCGAACAGACTGGGCCAACCACAGCCGGGGCACTCCTCGCTCACCGACGGCTCACCGAAATCACCACTCCTCACATTGTCGTGGCAAATCCCACACTCGCCTTCGCGCAGGTTGCCCAGGCCTTCTTTTGCCCTATCGTTCCTCCCCGCGGCATCGCCTCGGCTGTGGTCCGTGGCCTTGATACGAAGATCGGCCCGGATGTCTCGATCTGGCCGGGAGTCACTCTGGGAGACCGGGTCACGATTGGCGCTCGAGTGACGCTCTATCCCGGTGTGTTTATCGGCAACGATACATCCATCGGGGACGATACGCTACTGTATCCCAATGTCGTGGTCAGGGAGGGCTGTACGATTGGAGCGCGAGTGATCCTTCACAGCGGCACGGTCATCGGAAGCGATGGATTCGGCTATGTGCAGGGCCAGGGGCGGCATTACAAAATTCCCCAGCTCGGCGGAGTCACGATCGAGGATGACGTCGAACTGGGGGCGAATGTCACGGTCGATCGAGCCACACTTGGACAAACGGTCATCAAGCAAGGCACCAAGGTCGACAATCTTGTCCAGATCGCCCATAACGTGACGATCGGAGCCCATTCGATTCTGATCGCACAAGTCGGGATCGCCGGCAGCACTCAAGTGGGGCATCACGTCATGATCGGCGGGCAAGCAGGTCTGGCAGACCACATCGACATTGGAGATCAGGTGATGATTGCCGCTCGTGCTGGTGTCAACCGCAGTATCGCACCCAACCAGATCGTCTCAGGGGCTCCCGCGATACCGCATGAGGTCTGGCTCAAGGCGCAAGCCGTGATTCCTCGGCTTCCTGAACTCCGACAGACAGTACGCACATTGGAAGAACGGATGAAGCAGCTTGATGCATCGCACGCGGCACCTTCAGCCTCCAAAACGAAGGCCAAAAAGCGGGCCCAATAGTGGACCGAGCCGGCTGGGCCTATTCCACAACCCCACGCCAATTAAACAGCTTAGCCCAAAAGAATCCAGCCCAGGGCATCAACACAGCCGGGAGTGGGTCTAAGTCGCCGCGTATGATGCCTGCGGCTGATGCGCCGAGGATCAGTGCCGCCCCGCCAATAGAGATCGCCGTGACAAAGCCACGCCCAGGATGTTCGATTGAGGGCACCTCCGACTCAGCCTTGGATTTGGCCTTCCGGTTACGTTGAGCCACAGCCGTACGCATCTTTGCCGCATAGACTTCAGGAAAAGTTGTAAAGAGATACCGGTGATAGCGTGACTGCCCCCACCCACACAAGGCGCCGACCACAAGCAAGACTGAGCTGGTGAGAAAGGTCAACCAGCTATAGGTCTGGTGTACCAGCAGTTGATAGACGAGTGATCCGGCTCCACCGATTAAGCAGACCAATCCGATCATGCCGGAGGGGAGGAGGATATGGGAGCGCACATAAAAACGAGCTTGCTCTTCAATTTTTTCCGGCCGCAATACCGTTACGAGCTTCGGCATCGATGCATTCTCCCATCACATATGCTGCCGGATGCCTCGTCCTTGACAAGAGAAGGCAGCAAGAGGGTCGCATCATACCATCCTTCCAGGCTTGTTGCATGGACAAGAAATAGGACATTGAGTGTCTGCGCTCGGTTTGATCGAGAAAGACATTCAATTCCCCTGAGTTCATGCGAAATTGTGAATGAGACGTGAGGGAAGACAGATGCCTGGCCTCTGATTTATATCGAAGGCATTCATCGGCTTACTCCATGGTACGGTGATAGACAGAGACACCGAAACGTCTCTCTCAGATAGGTATTTCACCGTTATCGGCACGAAGCTGTACGAGGGAACAGGCGACAGCGAGGCCGAACATCGCCACCTTCTCAATCGGTGTCCACAAGAGTTGTGCATGATTTGTGGATAACCATGTGGATGAACAACCAATACCATGCCGTACCACAGCACCTCGCATCTTGCCTAATCAGTAGGCACCATAATCCGTGTAATTACACCAAGATGAGCCTCTTTTCGCGGATACCTATTTGGGACGAATGTGCGAATTCTTGTACGAGTAAGAAGTTTCCTTACGATCAAACGTACAGAAGTGTGCAGGTTGAGGAACTAAACGGCGAGGCTGCGAACCAGAGCCGCGAATCCGTGAGGGCACGAGAAACATTCATGTACTATTGTGGACTAGAGCGGCAAGATGTCACTAATGGCCGACCGTTCGACGCGCCCGATATTTCCCCACTGTTCCGCCATCGGAATTAATGCATGAATCCTCGTCTCGACAGTTCCCAGCCTCTGCGCCAACGTCGACGTTTTGCGGTACGCCGCAACCATGAGAAAGGATCGCAGCCCTTGTAAAAACATCGTGATCATTGTCGCTTGCACATGGCTGGCCAGATCGTAGAGGGCCTCGACCTGTTCGAGGATCGGATCGAGCTGAGATGCCGTGACGAAATCCGGCGACCCGTGCGTTCGTAAATTCACAAGAGTGGAACTGATGATCGGAACCCGCCGACGGACTTCTTGAATGAATTCTTCGTCGAGTCGATCTAATTCAGTTAAAATGCGCCCGACGCCGGCGACATCAAGATGATCGGCTTCCCTCTCGGCGCGTTGGATCACCGCCTCCAATACATCGCGGGTCGGCTGCATCGACCTGGCCCGAGCCTGCTGCAAGTTTCGAAGAGCATGAATGAGCGTGCCGCTAGCGCTCACGGTCAATGGAGACTGCAACGGGGGGACCGCAAGCGGGTCAGGCGCGATGGCTGGAAGAGCCTCAACGCATTCATCTGTCCCTTCCACAGGAACGTCATCCTGCCCAAGACGTTCGTCC
>DATEPD010000172.1:0-11236 GCA_035273365.1 Nitrospiraceae bacterium
TGGGCGCGTGAGGTCCCTGGATCTGCGTGCCGTGCTCAACTCCTCAATGGATTCAAATAGGGCCAATCTACTGTAACATTTGAGCATCTTTTCCAGCGTGACCTTCAGGGAATTGGGAGGCAACCAGGGACTTACCTAGTAGATGCGGTTGATTGCCTGGAGTAATGTATAGTTGCTCCAGAAACCCGATGGCAAACACTGCAGAGGTAGCATCACGGACACCGAGATGTGGAGCACAGCAGACACCTAGCAGAGGACATGGATAACACTGTGGGAGACCAATGCGGAAACGTGGTGGGAGCGCGCAGGAGAAACCATGGTCATCTGCAAGGACGCAACACTGTGGGAAGCATCTTGGGGGATGTGGTGTGAACGCAGGAGAAACCATCGTCGTAAAACGCCACGGTAAACACGGCAGGAGAACTATGGAAACATAGTCTGAACAACCGGAGAAACCTGGCGATCTGGAGTAGGCTCGACATCGAAAGGTGCCGGGCCTTTTTATGGCAGCCAGTGCACTTCCAGGAGCGTCAGAGAGGAGATTCCTAGTGTGTCAATGTGCCGGTACGGATGAGTAATTCCTGCATAGAGCCTGACCCGTACTCAGCCAGAATGCTAAGATTTCGCGCTGAAGACTTTGCTGCCGCTGCTTCTCTGTCACGGTTTCTCCGCTTGTACGACGCCGGAACGCTGGTTGAATCCCTTCCAGCTATCCCGCACGCTTGAGTTGCTCCAACCCCCGCGCTGTGATTTTCACTCTGTCTGTTGGACCTAATGCTGAGGATCGCCACCATGCTCTCTCCGCTCATGGACGGTACCAAAATTAATAGCTTGCTTGGGCACGGCTGCCTCCCAGCATGCTTCTTGATGCACAGATCCCGTCTTTTTATTATGAATAGAAAAGGCAGTTTCTCTACTGGGGAGAGCAGCGAAGGCTAAGGAGTGAGATGAAGGGTACTAGAGCTATCAACCTTCAACTGCAGAGAAAGCTGCAGCCGAATTTACGACCCTGCGAACATCGCATATTGGAATTGGAAACGGATGATGCGGGGTGCTACTTAGCTGGCAAATATCACTGTATGGACTGTGATAAAGCCTTCGATCGGAAAAAGCTGTTAGCACGAGTGAAGACCGGAACGTACTGGCCTAAGACATCCGGTCAAGTCAGTCAGGTCTAGTGATTATTGCCTGACTCTTGAGTTGCTCCATACGTGCGGTGACTGGTGCCGAAGGCGGGATTTGAACCCGCACACCCTTGCGGGCGCTAGACCCTGAATCTAGTGCGTCTGCCAGTTTCGCCACTTCGGCATATCAAGGTGGATGCGGATTATCCTGAATTATCGAGGTGCCAGTCAAGCAAGCAGCTTCAATCACCGAAGCTGCGACTCGTGTGAGGTCCACAGTCCTGCTGCCGCGATGTCGTGCGGGTCGCCGCTGATCACGATCCGCTCACGGGCCAGCCCGGCGGCGCCGAGCAACGGGGCTGCTGCGATCCAGGGTGCCTCGTCGGCGATGAAAACATCAAACCGGACGCGACTGAACAGGGGGTCACTTAGCACTCGTGATGCCGTCGTCACTACGAGTCGCCGATTCTGAATGAAGGCCTGGCGGTTCGTGTCTTCCTCCGCTGCGAGTAACTCCCGAATCTTCTTCGTCCCGCCCAGCCGGACGATTTCTTCTTTGAGCTCGTCAAATTCCGGTCGCATATCTTTTGGTACCGCAGCCTCCGGCACAAGTTCATTAATGCGCACCTTGGCGATATCGAGTTCCTCTCTCAGCTCGGAGCACTGACTCTCATACAGCTCGAGATATTGTTGGAACGATTCGACATTCTTCCCGACGGCCTGCAGGCTCAGCCGTCGCAACAGAGGGAGACTCTCATACTCAGCCAATGTGGCATGCACGTCCTTAATCTTGGCCTGTAGGTCGCTGACCTGGGTCAGCAATCGCCATTCCAGGAGGCGCACTTCATCGAGATCCTTTTGCTTCTGTCGCTTGTACGCCAACACAGGTGTCAACTCTCGAAACCGCTCGTACTTGTGCCGAAGTGCCGCCTTGTCTGCGCGCGACTTGGCATAGAATTGGTGCATCTGCGCTTCGAACCCCAGCTCCTGAATTCCGATACCCTCGAACTGCTGGGCCAATGCCATTTCATATCGACTCACCCATGTCTTATACATGAGGCCCACAGCTTTCATGGCTTGGGCGATGGTTCCGACGAATGCGTCTGCATCGTGATGATCAGGGCAAACTGCCAGGATGCGCTTATTCGCACGAATCAGGTCAATCGCCAGCACGCCCAACCGCTGCCTGCGCATCGAGAGTTTGTCTGACCAAACAGTCGTCAGGATCGTCGATCCGGGCCCTGTTTCGGAAAGCTCTTCGGCTCCTATCGTTGCTTCGAGAAGGGGAGCCAAACGATCTGCCGGGCCGAGGCGATACGAGTCTGGCTGCGCAAGTATGTCGCGTAATCGCTTCGCTGAGGTAGCCAGAACCCCGGCTCGATCGGGAATCACGGTCGCGTCGGGACAGGTCTGCCCGATGGCATCGAATGTCTGTACGAGGACCACATTGCCTTGGCCGCCTAGTATGATACCTTCGGTTGGCTCGATATTGTCCGGAAGGAGAATCGAGACGGGGGTGTCATGCTCGATAGATGAGCTGTGCGGAAGCGTCAGCTCGTACAGATGAAGTGTGCCGATGGTGTGGACAAGTCGGCCTGTTACATGAGTAATTGGTTGGTCAAGAGTTGTGCTGCTGACCCGTGTCTGTTCGGCTTCCAGCCGGATCGCCCATGTTTCGAGAAGGTCCCGTGCGGTCATGAGATCCGTAGAAAATGGTCCATGTTTGGCGATCGTCATCATACGGTCGACCTATTCCACCTGTCCAGCCTGATGCAGGCGTACTTTTCCGCTCATGATCGCCTTCGCGACCAGGCTGGAGGACCATCTTCTGTACATTGCGAATTGACTTTTTGTCGGCCTCCCAGTATCCTCTTTTCCTTTCCAACAGAAGGAGTTAGGGGCATGAAGGTTATTCTACAAGAAACGATGGATGGGGTTGGACATCTCGGCGATCTGCTCGATGTGAAAGATGGGTACGCACGAAACTTTCTGCTCCCACGCAAAAAAGCGGTGCTGGCCGACAGTCGCAGCATTAAGGCCTTTGAGCATATCAAGCGGGTAGCCGGCGAACGAGCAAAGAAAGAAAAGCTGGAGATTGAGACCCACGCCAAGAGCATCTCAGCCGTGTCGCTCACGGTGCAGGCTCAGGTCGGCAAGGACGACAAGATGTTCGGGTCCGTCACGGCCAAAGACATTGCAGAGAGATTGTTGGAACAGGGATTTACGGTGGATCGGCGCAAGATTCAGCTGGACCATCCGATCAAGGAACTCGGCACTTTCACCGTACCGATCAAGCTTCCACGGGACGTCACGGCAACCGTGGTGGTCCACGTTGTGAAGAAGCAGGAAGCCGAAACAGCTTCCGCTGAGGCCTGACAAGGGAACGAGCTGTGATGGGAAATGCGATCGGTTCTTTAGATGCACTCAAAGCGACAGACCCCGATGTCTATGCAGCGATTGCCGCCGAGGAAGAGCTGCAGCGTGACAAGCTGCTTCTGATCGCTTCTGAGAACTTCGCCAGTCCAGCCGTTTTGGCAGCCCAGGGATCTCTGATGACTAATAAGTATGCCGAAGGGTATCCGGGGAAACGGTACTATGGTGGGTGTCAGCACGTGGACACGGTAGAGAACCTTGCCATCCAGCGATGTAAAGATATTTTCGGTGCGGAGCATGTGAACGTGCAGCCGCACTCAGGATCGCAGGCCAATATGGCGACTTATCTGTCCGTATTGAAACCCGGCGACACCATCCTGGGCATGGACCTCGCCCAAGGCGGTCACCTCACCCACGGCAGCAAGGTCAATTTTTCAGGGATCCTGTTCCGGGTGTTCTCCTACGGCGTGGACCGTGAAACCGAAACCGTCAACTATGATGCGGTCCAGAAGCTGGCTGAGGAATGCCAGCCACGTATGCTCGTCGTAGGTGCCAGCGCCTATGCGCGTACCTTTGATTTTCCACGATTCCAACAGATCGCCAAGTCGGTTGGTGCTTATCTGTTGGTTGACATCGCCCACATCGCCGGCCTGATCGCCGCAGGACTCCATCCGAATCCTGTTCCCTATGCCGACTTTGTCACCACAACCACGCACAAAACCCTCCGCGGACCCCGGGGGGGCGTCGTGATGTGCAAGGCTGAGTATGCCAAAGCGGTCGACAAATTCATTTTCCCCGGGATGCAAGGCGGACCTTTAATGCATGTGATTGCGGCGAAGGCCGTCGCCTTCAAGGAAGCACTCTCACCGGCTTTTGCGCGTTACCAACAACAGGTCATCGCCAATGCGAAGACGCTGGCCCAAGGACTCCTCGACCGCGGGTATAAAATTGTATCGGGCGGTACGGATACACACCTGATGCTGGTGAATCTGACCAACAAGGGTATTACAGGCAAAGAAGCGGACGCGGCTTTGGGTGTTGCCGGCATTATCGTGAACAAGAATGCCGTGCCTTACGACGAAAAACCGCCGGCCATCGCCAGTGGCATTCGACTGGGAACTCCCATTGTCTCTACGCGGGGGATGCGGGAAGCCGAGATGAAAGAGATTGTGGGTTTGATCGACCGGGTGCTACAGCATCGGCAAGACCCTGCAATACTCGAGGAAGTCCGTATTCAGGCCAAAGCGCTCTGTAGCCGTTTTCCGATCTTTTATACCTATTAAGCCGCGTCAGACGGGGCAGGGTCACCGCCTGTGAAATGTCCGTTCTGCGATGAACTCGAAGACAAGGTCGTAGACTCGCGCATGGCGAAGGAAGGCGAGGTGATTCGCCGTCGGCGGGAATGCCTCGGCTGCAAACGTCGCTACACGACCTACGAACGTGTCGATGAAATCCTTCCCATGGTGGTGAAAAAGGACGGCCGCCGGGAGTCGTTCGATCGCACCAAAATTCTCGCAGGCCTCAAAAAAGCCTGTGAAAAACGACCTATCAGTACCGCCACTATCGAAGCTGTGACGGATCGCATTGAGAAACGCATCCAGGAAATGGGTGAAACTGAAATCGAGAGCCGGATCGTGGGCGAAGAGTTGATGAAAGAGCTTCATCAATTGGATCAGGTCGCCTACGTTCGCTTTGCGTCGGTCTACCGCGAGTTCAAAGACATTGACCAGTTCATGGACGAGCTGAGAACGTTGGCTCAACAACGCCGTGAGCGGTGAGAGCCGCAGGACCATTCTTTTCTCATCGTCCGCTCCATGTCCTTCCGCCGCTCGTCGGTCTACAACATGATGCGATGTCTTCACGAGTAGGCGTCAAGATGCCGACGACCCAAGCCATGTCTCCCAAACGACCACGCAAGGACGAAGTACCAAGCGGCACGCATGTGGCAATCATCGGAGCAGGCCGCGGCGGCACGGCACTCATGGAGGTCTTTGCAGCGGATCCACTGGTCCGGATCGTCGGTGTGGCAGAAATCAAGGCAACAGCCCCGGGCATCGCATTAGCAAAGCGTCTCGGCATTCCCGTGACCCACGATTTTCGGCGACTCTTGGATCTCGAGCATGTGGATCTCATCATCGACGTGTCAGACAATGTCAAGGTCTGGGAGTTACTTCAAGACTTCCACCGGATGGGCGTCACCATCATCGGTGGAGCAAGCGCCAAATTCATGTGGGAACTCATTGAGGCCCGCATCCGCGCCACGACAGAGATCGAAAAAGCCTTGAACAAATACCAGTCCCTCTATCGATTGTATATCAAGGAGACAGGTGTGGCCGTGACGGATGAACGGACACGGATTGCGTGCGAAATGCACGACGGCCTCGTACAGAATTTGGCTGGGGTGAATTTCAAACTGGATCTGGGTCTGCAACTGATTCGAAAAAATCCGAAAGCCAGCCTGGCCGCCTTGCGCGAGACCAAAGCCCAACTGAAGCTGGCTATCCATGAAGCGCGGCAAGCCATTTTCAATCTCCGCCCGCTCCACTACGACAAGATGGAGCTACTCCCAGCCCTCACGAACTATCTCACCTCGTACGAGACTCAGTATCATATCAAGACCCAGTTCCGCGTATCCGGGGATGAGCAGATTTTGTTCCCGCGCACAAAAATTTTCCTATTTCGCATTGTGCAAGAAGCCCTCAGTAACGTCGAGCGACACGCGAAAGCGACTCGGGTCACCGTGAGGCTGGACATCGACCCCAAGCTCCTCCGCGTCACTATCGGGGACAACGGCGTGGGATTCGACATGGAAACTGTGCTGCGTGATCCTGACAAATGGGACCATTTCGGGATTCGCGGAATCCTGGAGCGGGCTCGGCTTGTCGGGGGCGAAGGCAAGATCGAGTCTAAGAAAGGGCATGGTACGACCATCGTCGTCGACATCCCCTTGGCTAAAAAGGAGACGACATCCCATGGAAAAAATTAAAGTGCTCATCGCGGACGACCATCGCGTCGTCCGCGAAGGACTGGCCGCAATCCTCAAGATGAAAGACGACATTCATATTGTGGGTGAGGCCCAGGATGGCATGGAGGCCGTCGAGAAAGTGAAGACGTTGGTCCCTGACGTCGTGCTGATGGACGTGAGTATGCCTCGGATGGGCGGGGTCGAAGCGACCAGACAAATCAAGCGGGAGTTCCCTCACATCGGAATCGTGGCCCTGACCATGTATGACGAGCAACAATACATCTTCGACTTGGTGCGTGCCGGCGCCACCGGATATCTCTTAAAGGATTCAGAGTCCTCGCAGATCGTCGCCGCAATTCGTGCGATCTACAAGGGCGAGTCACTCATCCATCCATCCGTGGCAAGCAAGATTTTGGCAGAGTTTTCCTTGATGTCTCAGAAGAAAGGTAAAAAGCCGGGATGGGTCGAGCACGATCTGACGGAACGAGAGATCACGGTCCTACGCTTGGTCGCGGATGGCAAGACGAATAAGGAAATAGCCAATAACTTGGACTTGAGCGAAAAGACCGTGAAGAATCATGTGCGCAACATTTTTCATAAGCTGCAAGTCTACGACCGCACACAGGCCGCCATTCTCGCCATTCGGAAAGGACTCATCGAGTTGGATCCCCGGCCGTAGTAGTCGTGATCCAGCCCAGCCCCACAAGCGACTTGCAACTCTCCTCAAACTCACTTATCATCACGTAGTTCTTGCTAGTCACTAACAGGCTGCCAATTGAGCTAATCATTTCGTGTCAGCTTGGCTGGCGTCTCATCAGGAAGGGCGTGAATTACGGTTCAATAGTCCTTTGAAATGTCACAAGTGTCATATTTTTACAACATGACTTCATATCACTACAGCTATATGAATTATCTTTTATTATCAATGTACTAAGATAATTTTGTACAAGGATACTGGATGGCATACGAGTTGCTCATACTCTCTGCGTAATTTATTGAGGTGATCGAGTGAGGGCTCAACAAACTTTAGCGAATGCAGTGAGTTGTGCAGGAGTTGGGCTCCACTCCGGACAGCCAGTCACCCTCACGCTTAGGCCTGCCACACCGAATACGGGCATCGTCTTTGTAAATCGAAACGGGAAAGACGGAGCCTCCCTCGCGGCCTCTGTCGAACATTTGGTGCCAACCGAACTCTGTACCGCTATCAGTGGCAACGGGTTTCAGGTACAGACAATCGAACACGTCCTGTCTGCATTGGCCGGACTCGACATCGATAACGTCTATGTGGAGCTTACGGCCGGTGAGGCCCCCGTCATGGATGGTAGCGCGGCACACTTTGTTCGCTTGATTCGGTCAGCCGGGGTTGTTCCTCAGAGCCGACGGCAACCCTATTTGAAAATCACACGGCCTCTCGAGGTGGTGGACGGAACTCGTCGGGTTCGCATCGAACCGTCCTCGACCACCAAGATCACCTATTCTATCCACTACGATCATCCGATGATCCAGAATCAGACCTACGTCTATGAGCATTCAGCCCATGCATTTGAGCGCGAGATTGCGAATGCCAGGACATTTGGCTTCTTGCAAGAAGTAGAAGCCATTTGGGCTCGCGGGCTCGGCCAGGGCGGCAACCTGGACAATACGATTGTGCTCTCTCAAGACGGTATTCTCAATGAATCAGGTCTTCGGTTTCCCAATGAATTCGTGCGACACAAGATTCTTGACCTAATCGGAGACTTTTCATTGCTCGGTGTACCCTTTATCGGGCACTTGGTCGCCGAACGTTCGGGGCATGCAATACATACACGCCTCGTTCAGCAGATTCTCACTCACCCCGATAGCTGGGTCTTGCTCAACGCCGACGAAACAGTCGTCGCATCCGGGCCTCGTTCTGCTATGGCCGTACCGCGATTCGCGTCACTCGTGGCCCTCCAAGCCTCCTAACGATCATACTCTTGCTCTTGAAGAAAAATTGCACAGGGTCTTGTCATGCCAGGTGAGATAATTTGTAACGTGGGAGTTACTGATTTAACGTCGGGAGCAAGTGGCCTCGCTCCCGACGCTACAATCAAGGCGGGGACTACTTCTTCTTCTTCTTTGCTGCTTTCTTCGTCGCCAAGACTCTCACCCCCCTTCGTGTATTTTGAGGTCTAACTAGACCAGAGATACTACACTGCGTGGATCAGGGATTCTTCCAATGCCTCGAACGTATTCGGACCCACCTTCTTGAACCGCTTGTCCCGCTTTAATGATGTCGCCACAGATGTCAATGGCGTTTTCCCTTTGATCTGGAGTCCCCCCTCGACTAATCGCTGCACAAGCTCTTTCGCATGCATCGAACGATTTGCTTCACGAAGCATTTCGTACGCCGCTTCCGACACGCTCTTCCCAGAATACTTGCTCCGCCCCATGAGGATTTCCCTCGACTGGTCGGTGACATCCGTATTCGGTCGCTGACGTGTGCCTTTTTCATCGGAATAGAATTGACTAGAGAGACTGGCGAGCTTGGCCTTGTCGGCTTCAACTCGGTAGAGTGTTTCTGCCAACTCCAAGTATTTCTTGATCGTGGCAATTTCGTCATCCAAACGACGACGTTTCTTTTCGAGCTCTTGCAGTCGGTTTTTGTAGGCGCTGATTCGCTGTTCAAGCCCAACCAATATATCGGTGAGTTCTTCCACGGATGCGCCCCCAGATGAAGCATACTTGCTTTATAGCATTGCTTGCGTAACAAGTCAATATAAAAAGTTACAAATATGGCTTGCATCGCATGTTCGCTTTAAAACTGGTCTGTGCTTGCTCTGTTTTAGTTTCCTCAGGAATGGAATTGCTTCCAATCGAGAGGCTTCCTCGCTCCTCATAAGTACATCACAGCCTCGTGCTATGATACGCTCTCATGCAACACACATATGATCAGAATATTCCTTTCGACACCCTCACCTCAGTCGCCATTGACGCAGCCCGACAGGGTGGAGCCGTTCTAGAGGAATGCACGCGCACCGGATTTCGCGTTGAACATAAGCAACTCATCAACCTTGTCACCGATGCCGACTACCGGGCGGAGCAACGGATCATCGACGTCATCCGCAACACTTTCCCGACCCATCCAGTCCTTGCCGAAGAACGTGGGCTAACCGAGCAATCTCCATCCCGCTACAAATGGGTGATTGATCCCCTTGATGGCACGACCAATTTCGCCCACGGGTTCCCTGCCTACTGTGTGTCCATCGGGGTGGAATACGACGGACGCGTGATTATTGGGGTCATCTATGACCCAACTCGAGGCGAACTCTTCACCGCGCAGATCGGCCATGGGGCTTACCTCAATGGAATTCCTATTTCCGTGTCTACAACGGATCACCTCGATCGCGCGCTCCTCGTGACCGGATTTGCGTACAACATTCGTGAGACCCCAAATAATAATTTGAACCACTTCGTACGATTCGCATTGAAGGTGCAGGGATTGCGCCGAACGGGAACAGCAGCCCTGGATCTTTGCTACGTCGCAGCGGGCAGGTTCGATGGATTTTGGGAAGTGAGGCTCAACCCGTGGGACATGGCGGCCGGAGCGGTCATCCTGCGCGAAGCCGGTGGCACACTGACGGACTTCAAGGGCGGTCCTCACTCGATTTATGGGCGCGAATTGGTCGCAAGTAACGGACCTATCCATCAAGCCATGCTCGATCTGCTCCAAGAAGACTCAACTTGTTCATAAGGCGTCAGTCCCGCTATGCTCGCATTAAATCAGTCAGATAGCCGAACCGTTTAGGCTTGGTCACAGGGCTATCCGGCAGATATACAGACAGAATGACGATGCGGTATGATTCCTCCGACAAGAGGGAAGGAGATTGGCTGTATGGCACGTGCAACGTCTCCATCGGGAGATCCCAATGGAAATCCACCCCAAGCTGCAGGGGCCGAATCACACAACAAGGATGTGGAGCTCCTTAGGGTGCTCGTGAGCCGAAAAGGAACACAAGTCGATGCCCAATGGGCGATTCATCCTCAGCTGAAACAAGATCTTTTGCCACAGGAGTGGCAAGAAGTGACCGACCTCATGGCCAAAGTAACCGGCATCGTCGGCACGCGGTTTTCGCAGGTGCTCGCGCAAGCTGATCCCGAACCGCCCAGCAACGCATGATCACAAAACAACGTTGAATGATGGGGTGTGAATGGTGAATGAAGGGGTGCATGCTCATTCACCATTCACGCTGTAACATTCACATTTGGAGTGGCCGATGGAAACCTATTATCATCCCCATGATCTGGGTAAGTTCGCCGAGATGGGCAAGGGCAACAAGGATCTCTGGGAAAAATTCATGGCCTACTATAGCGCGGTCTTTGCTGAAGGGGCTCTCACGGAACGGGAGAAGGCTCTGATTGCCCTCGCCGTTGCCCACGCAGTCCAATGCCCGTACTGCATTGACGCGTACACGCAGGCATCCCTTGAAAAAGGGTCGAACGTCGAAGAAATGACGGAAGCCGTCCATGTTGCCTGCGCCATCCGAGGCGGTTCCTCGCTCGTGCACGGCGTTCAGATGCGCAACGTCGCCGACAAATTGTCCATGTAAAGAGACCGAATTTTCTTTAGCTAGCAGCCTGTGGCAAACCTATTTCGATCCGTCAGAACTTCGATGGCCCGTCTGTCTAGTGCACAAGGGAGCATTCATGCAGGGTGCTCAAAAAGCCTGCTAGTCTCACCAGCCTAACCTTGACGTGCCGGAACGTGCCATTCCACAGGCAGGGTCGCAGCGAGTGAAGGTCTGCGGCGTACCTG
>DATEPD010000173.1:0-3281 GCA_035273365.1 Nitrospiraceae bacterium
GAGCTTCACCGCTTCATCTACTTGTTCTGTCGTGAGGCCGCGCTGGCGGATCTCGACGCCGGCACGTTTGAGCGTGGCCGTCACGGTCGTCGGGTGGATACCGAAGTCCTTCGCCAGTTCAAAGGCCTGTCGGCCACTCTGATACTGGCGACAGAGGTCGGCTGCTTCGTCGCTGGCCAGGCGCTGGGCGCGCGGTTTCGTCCGTGTTACAAGTGGACGGGGGACAGGCCGATTAGCCTCTTCTCGAGCCAGTTCAATCACTCCCCGTAGCTGCTGACCTGCGGAAACATGATTTGAGTAAGCGCGCAGCATCCCACCAGACATTATTTACTCGAAACATGTAACAGAGGTTGCTTGAAAATCCTTGGGCTGCAACAGCTTTCCTGGTTGGACGAGCGACCTCTGTTGCGGTTCGAGTAAGGCACATTAGGTATCTGAACAGGGGTGCGTGACATTTGTACTGGTCAGACCCCTCATGATTGGTTCGAGTCCCGTTAGGGGGTCTCGCGAGCCCGCAGGCTTTATGACCCATTCCGAATGACTTGAGCCCGGTAAGCTGCTTTATTTGCCACCAGGAGATACCCACGGAAACGCAACAGAATCGCATTGAACATTTCAAAACGCTTGTGCTAATTACAAACATGTTGTTTAGCTGGTGCTTTTGCGGTATACTGAGGGTACTTTTATCTGCAGCAATGGTTATTGAACAGCCCGCGCCGCGAAAGTAATCTAATTCGAAGGGAGGGTTGATAATGACAGAACTTGCGCCGTACTTCAAAGAGGCTTTGTCCACCATAGAGCCGGACGACGACAAAGAGAACGCGGCGACAGCGCACGCCGAAGTGCGCGACGTACTCATCGCTGACGAGGGGCTTAAAGACCTGGGCATTGACCCGATTCTGATCGGGTCGTACGCACGGAACGTCTCGATCAAGCACGTCAAGGACGTAGATGTGTTCGCGCGGCTGCAGGATGCTAGCGATACCCTCGCGCCGGGGGCGGTGCTGGACGCCTTCGAGAAGGTCCTGACGGATGAGTACGAAGATCGGGTTGAACGACAGCACCGGTCGATCAAAGTTGATTTTCCTGATTTCAATCTGACCGTCGATGCGGTGCCCGCGCGTCCCGCCGGTGATAATTGGGAGATCCCCAATAAGCCCGAAGAGATGAAGCGTGCTCAGTGGGTGGAAACCAATCCGCTAAAGCTCAATGACTTGACGACCGAGATAAACGGCGAATTCCTGCTGAATGGCAAAGGAATCTACGTTCCGATTGTGAAGCTGGTGCGTCAGGTGCGGCGTACATGGCTCGGTGATCAGCCGGGTGGGCTCTTCTTTGAACTGATGACCTACTGGTATTTCAAAAATGAGAATCCGTCAGCGAAATCGGTGTCGGAATACCTCACGCTAACACTAGAAGGTATCGCCGATATGCTGCCGGATGTGGCCTCAGACGGCTTGGACGACCCAACGCGGGACGGCGAGAAGATCTCGACCAAGGCTACTGATGACGATCTCGCGACGGCCGAGGAGAAGATTCGCGAAGCTGCCGACTTAGCAAGGGCTGCTCTTGATGACGAAGACGATTGCACATCAGCTATCAAGTGGCGGGAATTGCTTGGAGTCACGTCGGACGGCGATGACGTGTTCCCGCTCCCTAGTTATTGCAACGCCGATGGGACTCATAAGAAATCCGCTGCGATAACGAGCGGAGCGACGACGGTGCCGGCAGGGGATGGCAGGTACGCCTAACTCCGAGCACCTCTCGGCTCTTGCTGCGCAACGCGATGCGTTCAGGAGTGCGCTCGCCAAGCTTGGATTTTCAGACGACGGAACCTTGCTGCAGGGTGCAGTCACCTGGGTTGACGGGCATCATGCATCACATGATGCCCGCGTAGAAGTCACACTCGACGAGCGATTCCCGTTTGCGCCACCGAACGTCACTATCGTTGAAGTCGAATCTGGCTTTGCGCCAACCTTTCACATCGAGCGAGATGGAAAACTCTGCCTGTGGCCGAGTGATATTCCAGTACATGAGGCACCCTGGCGTGACCCGCTTACATTCCTAGACAAGGTTTCTGGGTGGTTCGCACAAACGGCGGCCGGATGGCCGAGTGATGAAGACGCCGACCTGGAAAGATACCTTGATTCAAGTCAGGAAAGCATCGTCTTGTACGACAACTCCTCCCTTGAGCATGACGGCTACTTCAGAACAAGCAAGAACAAGATCGGTGTTGTCACCGTTGGCGACCAGCTTCAGTGGCGCCCGAACCCTGCCCGAATGGGGCGCAAAGGTGCGCGGCGTCGAGAACGAAATCTCTTGTGGGTGACAGATGTAGGCCCCCTCAGTCGACCGATACGGACGTTTCAGGACCTGCAGAATGCGACCGGAAAATCCCTCGAAAATACTCGTGAGCTCATCAAAGCCGGAAGCCTCGACTTCATCATGGTCCGCTACCAGCGAGGGTCACGGCACGCTGCTTTGGTGGTCGATTTCCCAAGCGGGGATGGCAACATGCCGACGCTAGCTGCGCGTGAAAGCGCAGACCAAAGCCTTGAGACTAGGACACTACGTGCCGGCACGGCGGCCTCGGCCTACTCTGACAAGAAGGTGGCAGTCGTTGGCTGCGGTGCAATCGGTTCACACACAACCGATTTGCTCTTCAGATCAGGCGTCACTCAGATGACACTGATTGATCCCGAAGTCTATCGACCAGGGAACGTCATTCGACATACAGCACACCACACCAATGCCGGGGCATCAAAAACGAGCGCCGTGAAAGCACGACTGGCTGCCGCTGGTCTCGCTGTTGATGATGTCACCACGGAGAATGTTCGTATTAGCAACCCTGAGCAGGCCCTTGAACTGGCGCAGTCTCACGATCTAATTGTCGACGCGACGGCTGATGCAAGAGCGACAGCACTGCTCCGGTGGGCGGGAGAGGCGGCTGGCACCACGGTTGTGTCCGTATGCGTTCAGCGCGATGGCGGGGTCGCCAGAGTCGATCGATTCCCGTTGCGGGAGGGCGAAAGCCACCTTGACCCTGTACCGGTACAAGTTATCGAGGACTCGGTTCAGTATGAGCAGGGTTGTGGTAGCCCCGTGTCAATGACTCCACCCATGTCGGTAGTCAGGGCGGCAACTATTGCCTGCCAGGTAGCCCTCGATGAGCTTGGCGCAAAACCGACCTCGCCGGCCACGATTCTTGATGTTATCGAAGTACAAGAAGATGAGCCCTATAACAGAATCGGGACCATCACGTCATGATGAAGAAATTGATG
>DATEPD010000174.1:0-2746 GCA_035273365.1 Nitrospiraceae bacterium
GCTGCAGGGTTGGTCACGTCCACACTCCGCTCGAACCGAGCCGCCACGTACTCGTCGGTGATCTCGGACTGTTCAGAAAATCCTGACTTCAGCAGAATCGCCCGGTACTTTGAGACCGCCGGTTGGATGTAGTATTTTGCCTGCTTCGCGATCTCGTCGGTGCCGAGATCTTCCGGTGTGCCATCTGACAGGAGCGTCATCACATCGTCAATAGCCATGCCGTATTGACAGAGCAACTGCCCGTCCGGCGTGAGTTCCAACAGCCATCCATCGGAACCAAGATCCATCGACAACGCACCACCGGCTTCCAGTTCCGATAGTTGAGGAAATGTAGGGGCGAGCGAGGCCCTGAGCGAGGCCCACGCCGTCGAGACTTCATCACTCATATGTGCCTCCTTCTATGGGGCAGTTCCCCATCCCTCTCCAGCAGGCCGGCTCGCAGGACCGCCAACCGTCTGATATTCTCTTCAAGTTTTGGCAGCTGATATTTGCGGTCCATTTGCACCACGAGTTCAAGGAGATCCGCTGCCTCGTGCAATTTGCCGGTTTCTTCATAACATTGGACCAGCACAAAGCGAGCACCACCTGTTCTCAATTCATCGCGCGATCGTTCCGCAATGGATTGGCTGGTTTGGCAGCATGCGATGGCGTCGTCATAGCGCTGCTGGAGCAAAAACGTTCGCCCGATCATGCGCCAGGCATCAGCCACCCCACCCTCATTCCCCAACCGCCGCATGAGAACGAGCGACTGTTCATAGTATCCAATGGCCTGTTCGTACTCTTTTGTCTCGCGCGCGACCAACCCAAGATCTGAAAACAGCACCGCCTTGCCCGCCTCATCGTGACTCTTACTCATGAGATCCAACGCTTCGAGGTAGTAGGCCTTGGCGCGGTCCCATTCGCCCGCATCGGCCCTCAGGTTCCCCAAATTAGCCAATGTCGTCCCGATCCCCTTATCATCCCCAAGAATCTTCTGAAGCTCTAACACCTCTTGATAGTAGGTCTGTGCCGATTCCCGACGCCCACTGACCGCACAGATATTCCCAAGATTTCCCAGCGTGGCGGCCAACGCCCGTTGATCTCCAGTCAGCCGATCGCATTCCAACGCCTTCGCATAGCAGGTATAGGCATCAGTATAGAGCCCGCGCGAAAAATGCTCGTTCCCTTGGCGATTCAGTTCTTCGGAGAGTCCGTTACGTAGCGTCATAATGTCGGTTGGAGCGATCGTTCGACTGCCTGCTTCGCACCGGTGAGAATTGAGACACCATCACCGACCAACAGGCTTTCGAAATTGTACATGAGGAGACGACGCAGACCTTCTCGGGCTTTCCCCACATCGGCATATTTTTCAGGGGACAGCAGACTGACGGAGCCAGCCGGCTTTCCGATCAATGCGTCGCCGACAATCAGCACCCCTTTCCCCTGCTGAATAAACAACGCCGATTCGCCGGGTGATTTCTGATCTTTCAAGTGGATCGCCCAAATCCCGCCGGTGAGCAGCTCCCCATCCTTGAACGTTTTGGTCGGTTTCAGATCCATCTGCGGTGCGTCAGCCTCCGGCACCTGTAATTGGCAGCGAAACTCCGCTTGATACGTTGCTGCTTCTCGTGCGTGGTCTCGATTTGTCACAATAATGTAATCGACGGGGCCGTTACGGAGGATCACGGAACTCGCCTCTCCTGTCATCGGCGGAGGATCAATGAGAATCTTGTGTTCTCCGACCGTTAGAAAGAGCCCATTGAAATCGAGCTGCTTCTCCTCAGAGAACCAGGACCATTGCCAGATGCCGGGAAGGATGTTTTTCATGAAATGTGCAGGTTGAGGTTAAGGCTAAGGTCGAGGCAACTCTCAACCTCAACCTTGACCTCAGCCTTCCTACAATGCGGCAACGGCATCCTTAACAATTTTCGTCACCTTAGTCAGAATACTCGCCTCGTTAGGCAAGTCGATGATGTCGTCTTCCGAGATCGTCATGAATTTTCGATTCGACCCCTTCGTCAGGGAGATCAAGAACATACTGTTAGAGGGCGTGACGGGGATCACGACCTGCACGGCGGCATCAGTCCCCTTTACCACCTCCAAAAACTTCTGCTTTCCCGCTTCCATCTCGTCCATACTCTCCACCTTCCTCTTCCACCAGGCGGCGATCCTCTTCGCGGCGGTGGTCGGGTTGTCTCCTATTGCGCGCATCGACCGATCACCTTCTGAGGTGAGGGGTCTGCGAGCAGGGAGACGGCCCGACCGCCGCCGCTCTTACATTTTATTTCCGGCCGCCAACAACTTCTCAACTTCCGCGATAATCACCGCTTCGCCCGCCAGATCCATATCACCGACACGCTGCCACCGGATCACACCCTGCTGGTCAATCACATACACGTTGGGAATAAACTTTCCTCCACCATACAATTTGTCCGTCAGCTTGTTCGGATCAAGCAGATACGGATAGGTGACTTTCACGGGAAAGGCGGACAAGAACTCACTGACTTCCTTCTTCGAGTTTCCGGAAGAATTCACCCCGAGCACAACCACGTCTTTTCCCTTCGTCATCTCGGAAACTTTTTGGAGCGTCGACCCTTGCATCATACAGGGGTCGCAGATATGAAACAGTCCGAGGACCACCACCTTTCCCTTATAGGTATCCAACCCCACAGTCTCGCCGGTGATCGTCGTCAAGGTAAACGAAGGCGCCTTCTCGCCGACTTTGAACAATCCCGCGGCAAGCACCAGATGGGCCACAAGAACGGGG
>DATEPD010000175.1:0-5166 GCA_035273365.1 Nitrospiraceae bacterium
CGTATTGACACAGGTGCCGCCAAATTTGTGGCGCTCAATAATGGCGACCGTCATGCCAGCGGCCGCACACCGCGCAGCCAAAGCCGGGCCCGCCTGGCCAGTCCCGATGATGATGGCATCGAAATGCCGCGACATCAGACACCTCTCTCAAAAAAGACTGCCGGTCACCTTCGGTGAGTCGCTGACGATAACGTCATAGTCACTCACGTCGGCAGCTCCGTTCCAGCCTGTTCTGCCACCATGTATGCGGCGTACCACTCGGACCAGTTCTCGTCGCGCTGTCCCCCCAGTACGTTTTTTTCGTGCCTTCCATGGGCAGCCTCTGCACGCCGAAATGCGCTGGCCAGATCGGCCGACGATGCAAAAGTCGTCGTCGCGGAGTCGATGCGACCGGGTAACCGAGTTGTAATCTCCTGGAATAGCCAGCCGTTGCCGTCCGGATCATGGAACGAGGCGAACGAGCGGTAGCTGCGATGCTCGGGGTCGGGACCGCTGACTCGGAGGCGTCCAAACAAGTACGGTTCGTCCGTACCAGCGGACACATCCCCGGCGTGAAACACCTGGCTAATCTGGATGCCGCGACCAAGCAGTTCCTTGCGGACGACCTCGATGTCCGAAACAATCAAATAGAGACCCTGGGCGGAGCCAGGTGCTTCCGCGGTGACATTCGTGCCGAAGATGACCGAACACCCGGAGCCTGGCGGTGTAAACTGAATTACGCGGAAATCTTTACCGTTGTCGTAGTCAATATCGAGCCGCCATCCGAGTCTTCCGTAGAACTCCTTCGCACGGTCTATATTGGAGACTGGGATGACGACGATCTCGAACTTCATATCCACGTTCGCGGCAACCGTCTTGTCCTTGTCCGTCGCGTTGTCAGTACGGACTTCAGTGGTGCTCATGGCGACCTCCTATGTTGGACAGAGTATCGTTCCCCGAAACATTCGTTTGTTCTCATTGATCGAACTGTATCGGCCGGACTAGGCCGCACACATCGGTCAGGATTGTCGGTGAGACGATCACAGGACATTTAAGGAAGTCATCCCAACAACTCGAATGCTGCGGTGTCGAGTGACTATTCGGGGCCGGGTGAGTCTGGGCTTTCTCATTGTTTCGACAACTAGAAGAACACCTAGTCCTAGGCGTCTGAAATCGCTGTGCGAACTCAGCCCCACTTAACACCAACTGCCCTTTCCTGCCATACTCGTTCTATTAATGAAGAGCAAAATTGGATGGAGATCTATGAAAGCTGAACATGTGTTCCAAGTACTCGTTGCGGAAACTGCCTTTCACGAAATCCGTATCAACGCGCTGACTGCCTATATTGCCAGACATTCGAATGTTTCACTTCAAGAGATTGAGACGTTTATCGACCAATATGCGGCGGAGCGAACGGCGGAGTATGTGGCTTCCGTCCATATGAGATTGAAGCAGAGAATTGATGAGCTCGAAGCGTCTTCTTAACTGACGGTCTGGGCGATTCCTTTTCCCCATGTGGTGCTTGTGTCAGATAGGTGGACCAGGTCGGAAACACATTGAGTGGCGACTCAGGGGATAGTGAAGGAGATACCGATGATCAACGAAAGACATGGGATGGGTGTTGCAAGAAGGCTCTGGCCTGTCATGGATGTGTTCGCACGGGCCTGTGTCTTGATGATCCTGGCCGCACTCCTTCAAAGTTGTAATGGCGACGACGAGAGCACTCCGCCGGCGTCTCAAACCACGCCTACGTCCACGTCCTCTCAGATCGAGATCAAGGATCTCGGGACGGTCAGCCTGCCAGCCAATTCCATCAGCGACGAAAAGACTGTGCAGGTCGGTACGGCCTCATTCATGCTCATCGCAAACGGCGCGAAAGCCAAGGACATCGACATTGATGAAGTAATCGACCCGACAGGAAAGACGCTGGTCACCACGGCCTTTGATGATCTTGATCCCATTGGGAGAAACGACATGCAGGCACCTGGCGACTCTGTCGCCACCGGATTGTTTCCTCACACTCCTCATTATCCCGTTCCTGCGGGAACATATAGGTTTCGCGTCGGTGCGTTCGAGGAGGCCGCCAATATTCAGCTCACTGCGATCCTCAACCATCGGCAGGACTTTACCGAAGGGACCTTAAACCTCAATATTCTCTTTTGCGGCATCGCCGATCTGAATAGCGCGACTGCGCTCGGCAATGCCAATTTTACCGTCATCCTCAATGAGTTCAAGCGCATCTACGCCCAGGCGAATATCCAGGTTGGAACAATCAACACCTTTGACTGCGCGACGAGTGATTCACAACGGTTAGGCAGCATCTCCTCGTCAGATGTGAACGGGAACGGCGAGCCGGACGAGATGGAAGAACTGTTTCAGTTGAGCCGTAATTTCCCTTCCTCAGGCCTCAATTTTTTCTTCGTTCAAGCCATTGAAGGCAACGTCCCGGGATTTATCATCCTCGGGCAAACTGGAGGGATTCCCGGACCAGCCGTCATTAATGGAACAGTGAAATCCGGTGTTGCCGTGAGCCTGGCGGCCCCTACCATCGGTGAAGTCAGCCAGGCAGACCTGATCCGGAGAGGACGAACAATGGCTCATGAAGGCGGTCATTTCTTTGGCCTCTTCCATACGACCGAGAGTGTGGGGGCAAATGGAAACCCCTTTAGAGTCGACCCTATTCAGGACACTCCTGAATGTCCGACCTCGCGCGATCTGGATGCGAGTGGGGATGTGAGCGGCGACGAATGCCTCAGCTTCGGAGGAACCAATCTCATGTTTTGGACGCAACCAACCACAGCCGTACGTGACCAGCTCTCAGCCGGGCAGACGTTTGTGATGCAGCGGAATCCTCTTGTACAGTAACTCACGGGTGTACACGTGTTACGGCGCTCACGAGCAGAGCTGAGGAGATCCACCGATGATGAACATCAAGATAGTCAAGAATTCTCTGGTTCCCTTCATCGTGCTTGCCATTGCAGGCAGCGTCGCTTGCGGCCATGCAGGAGCGCAAACTCCGCATAGCAAATTGATGGCATTGTTGTCAGCTGAAGAGTATGTCCCTTCGGCAGATGACCTCGCACGATTGGGGCCCGGAATTCCTGAACAACTGATCGACATTGCGTCAGACTCAAAGGCCGATCCGGCTCATCGTGCACGCGCACTGGCGTTGCTCCAGTTCTATCCTGACAACGTAGACGTGCAAACCTATCTCAATCAGTTTCTCGCGAAGGGCGATCAGTCTTCGACGTTAGTGCGCCCCGCCCTTATGGCTCTGGCCAAGGTTTCCAAGAGCAAGGCCGTTCCGACCATCTCACGCCATTTGTCCTCCGAGGATGTGCTCATTCGGGAAGGCGCGGCTGATGCGCTCGTGCTTACGGGAGACCCGGAGGCTGCCTCGATCCTTAAAACCCATGCATCGGTCGAAAAGGATGCCTTTCTCCGAAAACATATGGAAGAGATGACTCAGCCAGACAGAACCGACAAGACCGGCACGACTCCTGCGGTCAAAGGCAGTACCCAAAAGCCAAAGCCCAATAAAATGCAGCCATGATCCTCATTGAGCGATCTCCGGTCAACAAAGTCCTACGCGGCGTGCGAAGCAGGTGGCCTCTACGTCTGGGAGACAAAGAAAATGGCTCTGAGAGGCTTATCAGAGCGGAAGAGTATCGGCCTGGCGCTCAGCCTCGGCTATCTGGCTCTAGATTGTCAGTGTTTCCGGGTTTATCCGATTGTGGGATTTGGATCAACTGGTCGACGATTTTATCCAGAGGGCCGTAGGAAGAGGTCGTCTTGCCACTTAAGAAGTCTGCGATGGCACTTCCCATGCTCACTCGTGCTGTATCCTCGAAGTAGACGGGGTCTTGACCAACCGCTTCACTCTCGAGGCTTGCCTCAGCCAAGGAGGTCCACAGCAACGCTCCCGTCTGCATATCCCATAATTGCAATGATAGACGCATGTAACTGGAACGAATACGAGACACCTTCAAGGCCACGGGAGGCAGCTCCCACCGGTCCTTCGTGACCTGCATGAACTCAATCAGTTTGGGTTGAAATACATAGCGTGTGCCGATTGCCGTCCCCAACTTCTTGAGCGACCCCTGGTCCAAGACATGACTCTGCAACGCCTCGTTTCTCATCCGTGTGTACTCGTTTGCCAGATCGTTCTTATTAATCAGACCGGCCGCTTCCTCGTGGGTGATCACCTTGAAACTCGGTCCTACTGTTTTGAGAACCTGAGCCAGGATAGATTCTAAGCCCGTCTCACTGCCAAGCAGTCTCGGCGGGGCCAAGGCTCCGAATAGCGCAACAGGCTCCCGTGTGAGCACCGCCCGATTGAATGTCGGAGAAGGCGGAGTCGAATTCGTCCGGACATGCCAGCCGTAGATGGTGGAACTGGAGCATCCACCCATGAGCACCACAAGGAGGATGAGAGCTGTACGTAGAGTCAAGGCTTGCAGAGTTCCCTTCATTACAATACTGCCCTCCTGGCAAGGCCATTCCTGTGACCAAATAGTAACAGCGAAGCACAGATCTATGCAGGTGAATTTTTAAGAGCCTTCGATCGGCCTCCCTGTTGGGAATCCGACGTCCTGCAGCCTAGAATTTGTCTCCCCGCAAAGTAGAACCGCACATAACTCGATAAATTAGGAGGGTATGGCAGAGGCTGGCCCGCCTCATGACATTGCGCCTGCGAATCAATGAGATGATGTAGCTGCAGGGCAAAACCGCTTGTGTCGTATCACCGAACCGGCCAATTTTCTCCTTTCTCGTAGAAGTGTTCACTCGCCATAAGCCCCTGACTTTGCTTCTTATCACCCATTCTTCCAGGTTTTTTCTTCTGTAATTTTGGAGGTATTCTCACGAGTCAAACCCAGTATTACACCGAGTGACTGACTTTCACGAATGTCATATCGTGTACTTGAGGAGAGGTGCGAGAGCGGCTTAATCGGGCGGTCGTAACACTGCTGTCCGGAAAAACCGGCCCGTAGGTTCGAATCCTACCCTCTCCTCCAACCTCAATGGACGAGTGCACACTTCAACCTCCCTTCCAGACGTTCTTCCTGAAGATGAAGTGTGGCTTTCACTGATCGGCATCGCCGGTTTAACTTCTGTCTCGCTTAAGTTTTGGCAGGTTTATAATGTTTGGTTCGATGCAATAGAGAAGGGATACCCTATGGAACAGCG
>DATEPD010000176.1:0-4002 GCA_035273365.1 Nitrospiraceae bacterium
CCAGAAGCTCCTACTCAGAGTCTATGTTGATTTACTTTCCTTCACGCCGCTCTGTAGACTGCTCCTACCTTTCCTATGAGCACAGAAAATCCGCCTTCTGCTTTATCCGCCGAACCTGTCTCGACCGATCCGATCGATCAGGTTATTCGTTATCACGTTCAGACAAAGCACCACTTCAATCGATACGCTCGCGCGCTTGGATATCTCGATTGGGCGAATCAGCCTGATCCCTTTCGGCGCTACAACGGAGCGCAATTGATCCGGCTTCCCTTGCTGAAGTCGGATGAAGAGCCGGTTTCCCCATCCTATGACGCAATCTTTCAACATGGGGTAGTTCCGACTCAGCCTGTGACGGTGCAGGCTCTTTCCCGGTTCTTCGAATTTGCTCTCGCGCTATCGGCTTGGAAAAAAGCAGGGGAGTCGGAATGGGCGTTGCGGAGTAATCCTTCGTCCGGCAATTTGCATCCGACGGAAGGCTATGCGGTATTTCCGCAGATCGATGGCCTCGATCTGAAGCCCGGGCTCTATCATTACGCACCGAAGGAACATGGCTTGGAGTGCCGGGCGGAGTGTTCCGCTGAACACGTCGCTCTTTTACTGGCTCCGTTTCCTCCTGACTCATTTCTGTTTGGGCTGACCTCGGTGCATTGGCGTGAGGCCTGGAAATATGGCGAGCGGGCGTTCCGGTATTGCAACCACGATGTCGGGCATGCGATTGGATCAGCGCGGATCGCGGCGGCGACGCTTGGCTGGAATATGGCGTTGTTGGACGGCGTGGCACAACACACCATTGCCATGCTGTTGGGCACTGATCGCACCGACGACTTTGGCAACGTGGAACCGGAACATCCGGATTGTTTGGCCGTGATATGGCCTCTCTCGGAAGTCAGGGGTCAGGGGTCAGAGGGCAGGGGGCATGAAGAAGTAGAGGTTAAGGGGTTAGGGGGAAGAGGGGGTAAGACTGAGATGCCGTTATATCTCGATGCGGCGTTGGTCAAGGATCTATCGAAAGCCTCGTGGTATGGAAAAGCAAATCGACTCAGTCAGGACCATGGGGTGCACTGGGATATTATCGATGAGGCGGCCGTCGCTTCGTGGAAGACACAGGCTGAGAAGCCGACAGTGTCGTTGAAAACCACACTCGATCGAGCAACCTCTTCTCCCTCACCCCTCGCTCCTCACCAGTCTTTGGCCGGGCAGATCATTCGCCAGCGGCGGAGCGCCGTGTCGTTCGATGGCACGACATCAATATCAGCGACGACATTTTTCCACATGATGCATCTGGTGATGCCTCGTTCGGATCTGCCGCAATTGGATCGGCCGATGCCGTGGGATGTCTGGCCCTACAAGCCCGCAATTCATCTCGTGCTGTTTGTGCATCGCGTCGAGGGCCTCACACCGGGGCTGTATTTCCTGGTCCGTGATCCACAGAGGCTGTCGTTCATCCAGCAATCCATGAATCCGGAGCTGACCTGGACGCTGGCGCCTGGTTGTCCGGAGGATCTGCCTCTCTACTGGCTGCTTGAAGGCGATGCGAGGAGAGCTGCGGTGCAGGTGAGTTGCCATCAAGACATCGCCGGGGACAGTGCCTTCTCGTTGGGGATGTTGGCTGAGTTCGAAGGGTGCTTGCGGAAGGAAGGAGCTTGGTGGTACCCACGTCTATTCTGGGAGTCGGGGCTGCTGGGCCAGGTGTTGTATCTGGAAGCCGAAGCTGCGGGAGTGCGGGCCACTGGGATCGGATGTTTCTTTGACGATCCGGTGCATGAACTCGTCGGGATCAAAGAGCGTTCGCTTCAGTCGCTCTATCACTTTACGGTAGTCGGACCGGTTGAGGATAGAAGATTGATGACCTTGCCCGCCTATCATCATCTTCTTCGATGAGATCATGCACCATCAGTTTATCAACATCTTGGATGCGTATTCATCATGTTTAAAATAAAGAAAAAATCCGGTAAGCCAAAGCCCACGATTCTTTACAACGTTATTGAGGACTATTCCGAGTTCGACGCACCGGGAAATGTCACGGCTTGTGCCATGACATATAAAGAGGACCTGCCTTCGCATGCCAAGGTTCTATCCGAGAGCTATGAGATCCCGTTGGAGACGATGACCACGCTCCTGACCGAGGGCGGGGTCTATGTGTATCCCCAGGTCGGCGGGGTGCTGACGCGTGGGCTGTTTGTCTGTCGAATCGATCCGACTGGAGAGGTTCCGAAACAGACCTGGACCTTGGATCTCACGCAGTTTGCCGAGTCGGAGCAATTGGCTCAGGCGCGGGGGATTCCGCTTGAAGAAGTCGCGGCGCTTGTCTTTCACTCGACACTGCCGGAAGAGTTACAGAGAAAACTCGAACAGAAGAATCTTGGGATCGATTACCGCACGTTGGACCGCGCGGTCGCCAAGGGTGGCGATATCAAGTATATCGATTTCCGGAAGGATTGGTCCCCGCATTTCAAGCGACTCTGCATCATGCCGGATGGTCGACTTGTCGAGACGGGAGGACTGGAGGAGTTTGCGCAGCTCCATGGCATTACCTCGGCCCAGGCCAAGACGCTGGTCGAGCAGGGGGGGATCCTCGAAGTGAACGGCGAGATTCTGGCTTGTCAGATTGTAAATGGTCAGCCGGCAGTGGCACGGTTCAGCGCAAAGAACTCTATGAAGGCAAAGGAATTGGCGAAGACCAGGGGCCTACACGTGATGGATGCGCTCAGCGAGATAGGCTACAACGATCCGGTGATGATGCGTGGGCTTGTGCGGAAGGAACTCAGTGTTCGATCCTGATCAGAATCCAGAACATTGCGAAACTGAAAGGGTGCGTTATTTGGCGAGTTCTTCGTCGATGGCTTCGACGAGTTTGTCGAGGTTGAAGGGTTTTTCGAAGACACGGCGAGCGCCAAACAGTTTCGCGACGTCGAGGAAATTGCGTTCGCCTTGGGCACCGGTCATGGCAATGACCTTCGCATCGAGATATTCCCGCGTCAGTTGCAAGGTGGCTTCGAGACCGTCGGTTCCTGGCATCAGAATATCCATAAGAACCAGGTCTACTTTGTTCTGTTGGTAGAGCCTCAAACCCTCTCGGCCATCGCTGGCTTCGAGCACATGGTGTTTGGCCCTCTCAAGGACTTCCTTCAGGAGGTTCCGGATGGATTCTTCGTCGTCGATAACAAGAATAGTAGCCATAGTGTGAGATGTATTTTGATCTTACCTTTGTTGGATTCTCCTGTCTAGGAAGAAGTTGAAAGAAGAGGAATATTGCATTGGTGAATGTGTGCAGCAACTGCGTCCGTTCGCGAAGTGGATCTTAAATCAATTCAGTGACCGGATCCTATAGGGTTGACTGGCTCTAGTACATTTGATACAAGACCCCCCATCATCTGACAGACTGCAGTGCACTTTCTCTCGGAGCGGTTCTTTGCAGCATCCGGATTCCTGGTCCTGGACTCGTCGATCTCTCTTAAAAACATCTGCTGTCGGGCTTCTCTTGCTCGGTAGCAGGCTGCTACGTCCTTCGCTCGCCCGTGCAAGCGAACTTCCTGACGGTGAACTGACCTTCTTCAACGTGCGCACGGACGAACGACTGCGAGTTCGTTATCGTGATGATGCAGGCCACTACGATCTTATGGCACTGGATGAGGTCAATCATATTCTGCGTTGCCACCACACAGGAGAAGTTGCAGCCATCGATGTGCGCATGCTGGAGCACGTGAATCTCGTACAGAAAACGGTCGGTGGCGAGAACGAAATCCACGTGATTTCAGGCTATCGGTCCCCCGAATACAACGCGCAGCTTGTGAAACGGAGCCGGCGAGTCGCGCAGCACAGCCTACATGTCCAAGGACAGGCACTTGACTTCTATATTCCCGGTGTCAAGGTTCGCGAGCTTCGCCACGCTGCCTTGAAGTTGCGGTATGGTGGGGTGGGGGTTTACCCGCGTGCGAAGTTCATCCATCTCGATTGCGGTCCGTTCCGAACCTGGTAGTTCCCTCCTCTCGCATTATTCAT
>DATEPD010000177.1:0-38674 GCA_035273365.1 Nitrospiraceae bacterium
CCAGCGCCATTCGAGGTATCGGCATTATCTAGACTGCCCTTTCTTGCTCACGGCGATCCCCTTCCTTGTGGAAAGGGGTCGCCGTGAGCAGAAAGGGCAGTTTCTATAATGCCGATACCTCGAATGGCGCTGGTAGTCCTCGGGTTTCTTTCTGTCGGGTGCGCCGCGCTGAGCGGGAGCCGCGAGCAATATTATGTGTGCTCCTATGACACGGTTTGGGACGCCGCGCTAGAGACCATGAAGGGACAGTCCATCGCGACCTACGATAAAGAGAAGGGACTAATTGAGACAAGCTGGCTGGACGTTCCACCAACCTCAGAACGGTCCTTTGGCATCTTTGGGCGAGAAGGCTTTGGCAACAAAGAGCGCGCACTCATGACGGTCTCCGTCAAACGCATAAACGACGTGGCCTCTGTGAGCGTACTGGAAACCAGGCAGCGATGGCATGCGCGAGGCGGCGTTACTCAGCAAGCCTTGAGATGGTGGCCCATCGATCCGTCGGAAGATGCGACCGATTCAGTCGTCGATCGCCTCAATGCCAAGCTGAAGGCAAAGGGGTGTGCTCCTGCATGATGACTCGAATGCTCGCACCCTCACTGGCGCTCCTCTTGGTCATGTTCCCGGCCATGGCCTGGGCTGAACGGGTGTGGGACAGTGATCTCAAGCGCTATCTGACAGAACAGGAACTGTCGATGGCCGAGGTCTACCTCACGGAAGAAGAGGCCCTCAAACTGATGTTCCCAAAATCCGAGCGCGTGAAAAAAGATCTGTTGCGGGTTCCCACAGATAAGAAAATCGCGATAGAGCAACGAATTGGCTGGAAATTCCCCGAAGAGGCCTTTGAGGTCTATGTCGGCGAGACCGGCACGCATGTCGACGGCTATGCTCTCGTGCAGAACACCATCGGCAAGCACAAGCCGATGACCTATATGGTCGGGGTGGATGCCAGCGGACGTGTCTCGAACGTCGAATTGCTCATCTTTCGTGAATCACGTGGCAGCGAAGTACGGACCAAACGTTTCAACATACAGTATGAGGGCAAGACGGTATCTGATCCGGTCAGGCTCAACAAGGATATTATCAACATTACCGGTGCCACCATGTCGGTCCGTTCGATGACCTCAGGAATTAAGCGGGTCTTGGTGCTGGTCGATGAGTTTTATTTGAGGCCGGCCGGGATAGGCAGCGATGCAGTAGCTGCAGGAAAATCAGATAAGGGCTTTTTCACATCCATATTCGGAAATTAGAGTCAGCGGACCGAGCGTCCCATCATGCGCAACTTTAATCAGCGATTCCGGCTCCGCGATACGGACCGGCACATTCGATTACTCTACACGTTCTTTCTGTTGCTGATGTTGGCAGGATTCACCTTTTCATTTTTCTGGGCCCACAGTATGACCGGCCTCTCGCCGCAAGGGATTGCCAGTCACTACAGGGGATCGGATATCACATTTGGCGAACCGATGTCGTTCAGAGAACTGGCGGAAATCACCCACTTTCACCTCTTTACGATGCCGGTCGTGTTTATGATTCTGGTCCATGTGCTCTACCTCACCAGCGTCGGCAACCGGCTGAAAGTCCTCACGACCTGGGCCTCATTCGGTGGCGTCATGCTGGACCTGGTTTCCCCCTGGCTCATCAGCTACGTCTCTCCCGTATTCGTGCTCACTATGCTCATGGGGGATAGCCTCATGACAGTCGGGTTTCTCATCATGATGACCATCCCTCTCTACGAGATGTGGGTCTTGAAACAACCCCTGATGGCGGGAAAGCAGACGGCAGAAGAATGAGCTAAGACGCTTCGTCGCTCGGCACAGACTACGGCCAGAGGTTTTTCACCCAGAGCCCAAGATCACGATGTGGTCTTGGGCTCTGAGTTTTTCTTGGAGAAGTGAAGATGGGACAGCGGGTCTGTGAGCACATCCATCCTGAGGTCATGACGATGCAGGCCATGCTCCGAAAGATCGACCGCCTCCGACTTCCACTCGGATCCCGCCGTGATATCGAAAGCATCCTTGTCCGACAGGTCAGCAAGGAAATCGATCGCGCCCTCCCCTGGCAGGCAGGCCACGGCCGGCGCACAGCTGCAATCTCTCTGTTGATAGGACAAGTGGTCGATCTGACCCCATGCGAGCTGCACGATCTGAAACTTGCCGCCTTTCTCCACGATATTGGACTCTTGATGCTTCCGGCTCACCTCACCGCAGGCAAGTATCCACTTGAACCTGAGTCCTACGTCGTCATTCAGAACCATTCCCGGCTTGGCGCGACACTGCTTGAGCCGTTCTCCTTCTTGAAAGAGGCATCCATTATCATCGCGCACCACCACGAACGATGGGATGGATCGGGCTATCCATTCGGTATTAGAGGACAATTCATCCCTCTTGGAGCCAGGATTCTCTCGATTGCCGACGCCTTCGATGCCATCCGCATCCCTGAAGTCTCGAACCGTGTCGCGCGAAACAACATCGCCCTCAGAATTATCCGGGTTGCAGGCGGTACCCAATTCGACCCGGAGTTGGTCGAGGCATTGTGTCGACTCCAGGAATCGATTCCAGGAGCAGATCTTGTCGATTCGGCGATGAGAAATTGTTTGGATTCACGTTAGAAGTATGGAGGTTCCACATGCATTCTCTGAAGCGTTCTGACCGCGCGAGTCGTCATCTCATCGAAAATACATCATGGGTTGTCATTGCTCTTCTCCTCGCCGGTTGCGGCTCTGGCAGCAACAGTTCTACCCCAGCTTCAGTCAGGGAGACAGGGACCCCCGGAGCCGAAGCTTCCGTGGGAGAGCGGCTATTCCTCGAAACCCGATTTGCCCAGTCATTCAAAGTCTTTTTGGATCACGGTGGGGATATCAACAATCCGAAGGCCGGCGATCCCGTTGTGGCAACAGCAGAAACTCCGGATCCGTCAGCGCCGATCACTCCGGGTGCTTTCAAAGGCATGTCCATGAATTGCCGCGCCTGCCATATGGTTGACGACCTCTTAACCCCCTCAAATGAAAGAATGCGAACCTATGCCGATTTTGCTCCGAGAAGTCCCATTCCGGCCAGACCGGACGGAAAGACACATGCCTCGAGGAACTCGCCCGCGCTCGTGAACTCAGCCCTTGCTCGTCCAGGCGGGGTCCTGTTCCATTTTGATTCAGAATTTAACTCCATGGAAGATTTGGTTGCGGCCACCTTCACAGGGAGAAACTTCGGCTGGCTTCCTGGCGAACGTGTGCAGGCCATCGCCCATGTCGCGAGAGTGGTACGAGGCGACGATGGATCAGACGACTTGGCCCAGGAAACCTCCGAAGGCCTTTCTTATCGCACCCTCTTCACAGGGTCTGACCCAGATATTCCGGATGAGCTTCGTCTCCCTCCAGCGTTTCGAGCCTTTGTTGGGTCCGGAACCGATCAGGAAGTTTTCACCGCGGTGGTCAAAGTGGTTGCTGCGTATGTGAATCAACTGCGATTCTCACAGCAGGAGGATAGCGGTGCGCTCATTCGCTCCCCGTTCGACGTCTTCTTGAAAATCAATGGTCTGCCACAGCAACCGGACCTCACCGCCACACCTCCTGAAACACCGCTGGCCTATAGCCGACGGCTTTTGCAACTTGTCCTCGCACGAGAAGCAGCGAATACACTTAAATTTGTGACGAAGAACCCGAACCGGTCGGGTGGGAGATTTCAGTTCCATCCCTCTCAGAACTTCGAGTTCGGAGCCCAAGAGCTGGAAGGCCTGAAGATCTTCCTTACAGAGCCCTTGGCAATCCCTGCGGCCGGAAACGAGTTGACGGATGGGAAAATTGGCAACTGTCTCGCCTGTCATGCCGCCCCAAATTTCACGGACTTCAAACTACACAACACAGGTACGGCACAGAAAGAATATGACGATTTCCCTAGTCATGGAGCGGGCGCCTTTATGGCGCTCAATATTCCGGGTCTCGCGGCACGAACAGCCAACGATCTGCCGGCAACAGAGCAGAATCCTACGGCCAGTGAGCGATTCCGATCGATTCCATCTGACAGTACTACTCTGACCGATTTAGGAGTATGGAACATCTTCGCGAATCCGGCCGTGCCGACCCCGCAAGCAAAGATTCGGGCCATTTTGTGCGATGACCAACAGCCCTGCCCACTGTCGGACGCGACACTTCTGGATCAGGCGATTGCCCGGTTCAAAACCCCGGGACTTCGCGACCTCGGTCACTCTGCCCCATACATGCACAACGGGCAATTCGGCACCCTGGATAATATTATCGGGTTTTATCGTGAAGTCTCCGCACAGGCTCGTGCAGGAACGCTGCGGAACGGGGCGACTCAACTTCAAGGCATAGCGCTCACAGCCGGAGACGCGACAGCGCTTGTCGCCTTTCTCAAATCGCTGAACGAGGACTATCAATAGGGAACTCAACTGTCGCAAAAGTGACCAGCCGGCGTCTGACACACCGGCGACGAAGTGGGAATCACGCCTTCCCACTTCACAGGCGGGGGACCCAGTCGTCCTCCTGAGGTCCCCCGCCACCTTATCGAACTGTTGTGCCGTTGATCAAATCACGGCTCACGCGGCTAGGCCAAAGGACAGCAAGTCCAGAGCCCATGGTTGTTCACCAACCATGGGCTTTTGTTTTGGTAGTACAGGGGTGCATTGGTGGAATCACTGGAACGCCTTCTACATAAGCTTGTGCGTGAAGAGAGGTATCCATTGCAGGCTCAACCGGCACGGCTTCATCAGTCATTCATGCCATAGCCGGTCGCAGTACGAGATGTTCGGCGTGGAGGGAAAACCTATGCGGTGGACGAAGACATTCAGAGAGACCATTACCACGTGGCGGGCTCGAGGACGAGCCATCTCGGCCGGTACACGCAAGGCCAAGACGTTGTGCAAACGGCTCATGGACGCCAAAGAGAAATCAAGATCGCGACGCTGATGGAATCGCAGCACCAGAACCAACCCAATAACCGAGACGTCCGTTGTCCTTTGGCCAACTGATTGCACGTTGGATTCACAATGGAGTGGAAATCAAATGCAAACGCTGCCAGCGCGTCGTGTGCGTCCCCTTCGCCTTCGCGACCTCAAGGCCGAACTAAGCCGACACGCTCATTGGGAATTGTGCCTTCTCACTTCGCGTGGGAAGAGCCTCACTCTTCTTGAAGCCTCCCGCCTGACTTTCTCGAATTACACGCGAAATGGGCGAATTGAGGATACCCGGAAGGGACGTCTTACGACTCTTTCTTGATCTGCTCGGCCAGGTAATTCTCCAGTCCCACTTGCTTGATGATTTCCATTTGTGTCTCGATCCAGTCGATATGATCGTCCACATCCTTGGCCATATCTTCAAGCATATGCCGAGTGGTGAAGTCGGTCACTTTGGTACAATGCACTACGCCATCGCTCAACAGAGTGAGCATCTCTTGTTCGGCTTTTAGATCCAGTTTCAACTGCTCGGCAACGGTTTCTCCCACCTGCACGGTATTCATGCGTTGTACGTTCGGCACACCATCAAGATAGAGGATATGGCCGATGAGCTCATCGGCGTCTTTCATCTCAGCGAAACTCCGCTCCCGCACTTTATGATGGAGTCGTTCATAGCCCCAGTTCTCACACATCTTGGCATGCACAAAGTACTGGTTGATGGCCGTCAGATCCGCAGTAAGAATCTTATTGAGGATATTGATGACGCCTTCTTTCGCTTTCATGATCATTCTCCTTTCTCAAGTTTGGCAGGCACTCAAGGGGCTTCATGTAAGAGACTTTCACTACCAGATGTCAACCCCTTGGTTCATTATCACCACGTCTGAGGCCTTCGTCAACTCGATCGGTCGAGTCTCCTTGAGTTTGACTTTCATCATTAGCGACACTGGTTCTCAATTTCGAAGCATCCTGACGCGCGGATGGAGCATGAGCACGCCGCATTCCGTTATCAGGATGAAAGAGACCGTACGATGGGATGGAATATGACCTTGGTCGGACTTACCCTGCTTCGCGGTAACCGCACTCCTCGCTACGACACTGGACGCTGCGGCCGACTTGTTTGCTGACTTTTTCAATGAGGAACGGGGCACTGCAGGTTGGGCAGGCCTTGTTGATCGGTCGATCCCACAATGCATATTCGCAGGCGGGATACTTACTGCAGGCAAAGAACGAACGCCCTTTTCTTGTGCGCTTCTGGACGAGGTCACCACCACAGCCTGGCTGGGGACACTTCACACCCAACGCAAGCGGCTTGGTGGTCTTGCACTCCGGATAGGCGGAGCAGGCGATGAACTTTCCAAACCGCCCGGTCTTCACCACCATCGGACTGCTGCACTTCTCACACTTCTCATCCGTCGTGAGTTCAATCTTCGGAATAATTTTAATGGTGCCATCCTCAAGCTTTTCAAAGTTCTGCGTATTCTTGCAGGGGGGTTTGTCCTTGTATGCGGGACAGGCGAGAAACTTGCCGTTTCGCCCCCATTTAATCTCCATCATCCTGCCACACTTCTCGCAGGGAATATCCGTCGGTGGCTCCACCGTATCCTTAGGTCCTGGAATGGTCTTGGCACGCGCCATTTCGCGAGTGAACGGATCATAGAAATCGCGTACGGTTTCGACCCATGGTTTATTCCCTTCCTCAACCTCATCGAGCTCTTCTTCGAGGTGGGAGGTGAAATCGACGTTTACGATCTCAGGAAATCCCTTCATCAGGAAACCATTCACGGTTCGGCCGGTTTCGGTCGGGATGAATCGGCCCTCGACCTTCTCTACATACTTGCGATCTTGAATCGTTGAAATGATTGCGGCGTAGGTGGAAGGGCGGCCAATGCCCTTCTCTTCAAGTTCTTTGATCAAGAGCGCTTCGTTGTAGCGTGGCGGGGGCTGGGTGAAGTGCTGCTTCGACGTCACGCCGGGGATCGTTTGTTCGGTCTGTTCCACCAATCGCAACCGTTCGCCTTCGCTCAATGCGGGAAGCTGCCGTTCGGAGCCTTCTTCGACCTCATCTTCTTGTTTCGGCTTTTGTGCGAACAGCTCCCTGTCGACCCCCTCCATATAGACGATCGTGTGACCGGGAAATTTCACGACCGTCCCACTGGAACGGAACAGATAGATCCCCTTCGTTTCAAGGGGCTTCGATTCGACCCGAGTGACATCCAGAATGGCCGGCACCATCTGCGACGCAATGAAACGGTTCCAAATTAGCTTGTAGAGATTGTATTGATCCTGCTCCAGATACTGCTTGATAGACTCCGGATCGCGAGCCGCTGATGTCGGTCGAATTGCCTCGTGGGCTTCTTGTGCGGCCTTCTGTGTCTTGTAGACATTTGGGGTTTCAGGGAGATATTCCGTCCCAAACTTTGACTGAATCACTTCTCTCGCTTCGGTCATCGCTTCATTCGATATCCTTGGAGAGTCGGTTCTCATATAGGTGATGAGACCGGTAGAACCCTCTGCTCCAATTTCGATTCCCTCGTACAACTGCTGCGCAAGAGTCATCGTTTTCTTGGGCGTAAAGTGCAGTTTCCGCGCGGCGTCCTGTTGGAGACGGCTGGTAATAAAGGGGGCGACCGGATTCCGCCTCTTTTCCTTGCGTTCGATCGAGGTAACGGTAAAGGCCTTCCCCTGAATAGCCGCCACCACCTGCTGCGCCTGGTCGGCGTTCGAAATGGAGGCTTCTTCACCATTAATACTATGAAGCTTGGCTTCGAACGGAGGGGGATTGGTTCCGGCCAGGAGCGCCGTAATCGACCAGTACTCTTCTGCGCGAAATTCCTCACGTTCCTGTTCCCGTTCGCACATCAAACGGACGGCAACGGATTGTACCCGTCCCATCGACAAGCCGCGCCTGACTTTACTCCACAATAGCTGGCTCCCCTGGTAGCCGACGATGCGATCCAGGATGCGGCGAGCCTGCTGCGCATTCACCAGCTTCATGTCGATCTGTTCAGGCGACTGGAGCGCTTGCTTGATTGCCCGCTCTGTAATTTCGTTGAAGCGGACGCGAAAAAGTTTTCCGTCGTTTTTCTTTTTCGATTTGCCCTTCAGCTCTTCAGCGAGGTGCCACGCGATGGCCTCACCTTCTCGATCAGGGTCCGGCGCGAGGAACACCTTATCGACCTCTGCTGCCTTTTTCTTAATCTCCGCCAATATCTTCGATTTCCCCTTGATCGTCACATACTGCGGCGTGAAATTGTGTTCCAGATCAACGCCAAGCTTGCTCGTGGGGAGATCCTTGATATGGCCGACCGAAGCCATGACGGTATAACCCCGCCCAAGATACTTGCTGATCGTCCGTGCTTTCGTCGGGGATTCGACAATTATAAGTGTCTTGGCCATGAAAACTCCGGTTCGCTACGAGGCTTCCCTCTCATCCGTATCAAATAATACGCATCTGTGCAACTGTTCGACGATTACGCTCGAAGGTAGCGGTGTCCCGGCAGCGGTCTAATTCGCTGCCGAAGCTCCAGGGACAAGAGCGACGCCATCACTGTAGACACCGACAGCCCCGTGGCGATAATCACGTCATCCACTGTGCGCGGGTCATACGATAAGACATCATACACCCGCTGCTCTTCTTTGCCCAGCTGATCGCAAGGCACGTTCATCTCTCGAGAAGGTTGTACGCGCATTCGCAGCGCCGGTTCCAGTTGTGGCATGATCGCATGGATACAATCCTGCGCGCATTCGATTAAGGCCGCACCCTCTTTGAGCAATGCGTTCGTTCCGCGGCTGGCATTTTCCTTCACAAAGCCCGGTACCGCGAAGACCTCTCGACCCTGCTCGGCTGCAAGCCTCGCGGTAATCAATGATCCGCTGCTGATGGCCGCCTCTGTCACAATCACACCCAGAGACAACCCGCTGATGATACGATTCCGCCGGGGAAAGTGATGGCTATGGGGTGGGGAACCCACCGGCACCTCGGACAGGATTGCCCCCTGCTCCTCGATCTGTCCGCGTAACCGCGCGTGTTCCGGAGGATAGGTACGATCGATCCCGCAACCCAGCACCGCTATCGTGCGCCCCTGCGCGGCAAGCGCGCCTCGATGGGCCGCCGCATCAACTCCGCGCGCAAGCCCACTCACCACCGTCATACCGCTCCCCGCCAAATCGTGACTCAACTCTTCGGTCAGGGCACGTCCGGACGCTGTCGCACGTCGTGCACCCACAACGGCCACCGCCAGCTCGTCCTGCTCAGTCAATGTACCGGTAATGTATAAGAGTGGTGGAGGGTCCGCAATCATCTTCAGTCGTGTGGGATAGGTGGGATCTAATACACTCCGGACTTCAATGCGCTTACGCTCGATCGCATTGAGTTCCGATTCGATGCGCCGACGGGCGGAACCATCAGGCCCGCATCGTATCGCATCTGCCAACTTCGAACTACATCCACTCTGAATCAACTCAGCACGGGAGGCACGCAGAACAGCTTTCGGAGTGTGCCAGGCACGAACTAACCGAATGACCGTCAGATCTCCCACTCCATCGATCGCCCGCAGGCAAAGCCAAGACTCTAACTCCGACCGTGTCATACGATGGCCAGAAGAAGGACCTACGACCTCGCAGGGAGAATCTGCACTCACAGGCTGGATGATGGGCTGCATAGATCTCGTCGCACGAACGCCATAATCCTTAGCAGGATGCCGACACAGCCGGTCCGTCTAAAGAGACTGTTGCTCGGTTTGTCTCGTTTGTTTGGTTGAACAATCCCAAGTCGATGGACTACACAAACCAGATGAATCTATCCTGTGCAGCGGTTTTCTTCTGGTCCTAAACATTTAGATTATCGTTGTTCTCTTGTGCCGAAAATGTTCGTCCCGCAATCTCTTAGAGTACCGCGAGATCGTATTGTTCAAGATGTAAATGTTCATCCGGCATGACGATAATTTTCGCGGCACACTCGCGCTCCACAGCTTCGAGGCCTTGCCGCTCTTCATCTTGCAGCAGCCCGACCACCGAGGGATGAGCGCCGATGACGATCCGCTGAGGCTCCGGACTGATGCCGATCCGACGGACATCGCGGAATATTTCATAGGCCACCGTAGTCGGAGATTTCGTATAGCCCCGCCCTTCGCAATAAAGACAGGGTTCGGAAAGCGAACGCAAGAGGTCCTCTCTGACCCGTTCACGAGAAATCTCGATCAGCCCTAGGTCAGAGATTCTGGACACTCTGGTGCGGGCCTTGTCGGTTGACATCGCATCGAGCAATGCGTGGTAGACCTTGTCACGATTCTTCTCACGCTCCATGTCGATAAAATCGACAATGATGATCCCGCCGATCCCACGCAACTTTATCTGGTAGGCTACTTCTTTCGCCGCTTCCAAATTGTTCCGGAGAATGGTCTCCTCTTGATCGCGCTTCCCCACGAACCGTCCGGTGTTGACGTCAATGACGGTCATCGCTTCCGTATGGTCGATCACGAGGTGCCCACCGGACTTCAGCCAGACTTTCCGGCTGAGAGCCCGCGCCATTTCCTGCTCCACGCCCAGATGATCGAAGAGACTTTCATCTTTGTCGTACAAATGAATGCGCGAAGTTTGCTCCGGCGAGAATCGCTGCACAAAATCCCGAACTGCCTGGTACTCCTCACGTGAATCGATCCATAACCGGTCGACTTTCTTCCCGAAGAGATCGCGCACGACGCGGAAACTCAAGTTCAAGTCTGCATGGAGCAATGCCGGCGACCCCTTCTGCTCACGTTTCGTCAGGATGTCCTGCCATAGCACGTGCAAAAAATCGACGTCGGATCGCAACTCATCCTCTTTGACCCCTTCGCTCACGGTGCGAACAATATATCCGCAGCCTGGATGCCGCACTCGCTTCATGATGTCCTTGAGCCGCGCCCGTTCCTCGTCACGGGCAATGCGACGGGAAACACCGATATGTTCCACATTGGGCATGAACACGAGATAGCGCCCGGGGAGCGACACATACGTCGTGACACGCGAGCCTTTCGTACCGATAGGCCCTTTGGAAATCTGCACCATCAGCTCTTGCCCTTCACTCAACAACTGCTCAATCGGCTTGGAGCTTTGGCGCCGGGGACCCAGCATATCCCCATCCTTATCGGCGTCCTTGTCGTCCTCATCCGCATCCACGAGCGTGTCACCTGGCTCTGCGTCCAATGACAAATCCGACACATGCATGAACGCCGCCTTCGCAAGGCCGATATCGACAAATGCCGCCTGCATCCCAGGCAACACTTTCGCCACCTTCCCCTTATAAATGTTCCCGACAAAGTCTTTGTGCTTCGCACGATCCCCGAAGAGATCCGTGACGACTCCGCCGTCCAACACCGCGACGCGAGTTTCCTCGCGTGCGACTGTAATCGCAATTTCGATTCCCATACCAACTCCTTCCATTCAGCAGAACCGTCGCACCGATGTGCAGGACGAACGCGGGGAATCCCCAGGTTCCGGCCTTCACTCGACTGCTCGTCGGCCCGACGGTTTGCACCATAACATTAACCTTTGCCTCGATCTCGGTGTCTACGAGACCGTAACGATCACCCTTTCACTAAAAGAAACTCAATCGACGGCGTTTAACATTCAAGAGCAGGCCGAGCGACGCCATAGTCATCACCGTCGCGCTCCCGCCGTAACTCATGAGCGGAAGGGGAATTCCCACAATGGGGAACATGCCTACCGTCATGCCGATATTGATCACTACGCAAAAACACAACATGCAGAGGATGCCGACTGCCAGCAGCGCCCCGAGCTGATCCTTCGCACGTGCCACAATTTCCAATGACAGCCAGATCAAGGCGACAAACAATATCAAGAGAGCCAGCACGCCGAGAAATCCCCATTCTTCTGCGAACACCGAAAAGACAAAATCGGTATGCCCCTCGGGCAAGAACTTCAATTGGCTTTGCGTCCCTCCGTAAAGTCCCTTCCCCGTCAGCTCTCCCGCCCCAATGGCAATCTGCGATTGAAGCGCATGGTATCCCTTGCCTCCAGGATCGGAGACCGGATCGACAAACGTCATAATGCGCTGCCGCTGATAATCATGCAATGAACCCCACATCACCTCCCAGGCGAAGGGAAACAGCATCAATGAAAACAGAAGGATAATACCCAACGCCTTCGACTTCATGCCCACCATCAGCAACATCGCAGCATAGACTGCCACAAAGCTCAACCCGCTTCCGAGATCCGGCTGTTTCAGAATGAGGAGCAGCCCCGGCAGTACCAACAGCCCAGGAAGCACCACACGTTGGAGCCAACCCATCCGCGGCCTTTCCGAATAGTAGTACGCCAAAGTCAAAATGAGGATCAGCTTCGCGAATTCCGATGGCTGAAAGGCGAATGGCCCCATCGGAATCCATCGTTGCGCCCCTCGGCTACTCTTGCCCTCAAACAGTACGACCACAAGCAAGATTAAGATGATCGCATAGGCAGGATACGCTAAGCGTGCGATTCGATGATAGTCCGAGAGCCACATGACGAGAAACGCGACCGTCCCAAGCAGGATCCACACAAGCTGTTTGGCATAAAACGGGAACGCAACCCCTTGGTCATGTGTCACGCTATAAATCGACAGAACACCTAGCCCCAGGATGGCAAAGATCAGCCCGATAAATCGAAAATCGAAGTTATCGACGCCACGGCTCGTGATCACCCGATCGATCATCTCGTTCCCTGCCCAACGGCATCCCCTCCCCGGGCAACCGCACCATCGGTCAAACCGGAAGAAGCGGGAAGATTTAGTTTGATATAGGTCTCGATCAGCTCTTTGGCAAGGGGCGCCGAGGCAGACCCCCCGTGGCCCAAGTGTTCACCCAGTACCGCAACGGCGATGGTGGGTGCCTCGACCGGAGCGAATGCGACAAACCAGGCATGATCGCGGAACTTCTTCGGAATATCCTTCTCTGGACCAGTGCGCAAGGCCGCTACCTGAGCCGTACCAGTCTTCCCTCCGATCGTCACCAGCGCCGACTGCGCCCGTGTGCCCGTTCCCTCTTTCACGACCCCAGCCAGTGCCTCCCTAATCCGCGATAGAATCCCGGGCTTCAACGTCACCGTGCGCTTGGGAATCGCAGGCCTTTGCTGGAGTTCTCCGGTTGCTCGATCCAGCACTGCCTGGACCAATCGAGGACGGAACGTGACACCATCGTTTGCGACAGTACCAATCAAACTCGCCATCTGCAGCGGGGTCACATTCACATAGCCCTGTCCGATTGATGCCGAGATCGTTTCGCCTGGCAGCCACGGCTCATTCTTGGCCTTCCGTTTCCACGCTTCAGAAGGCACGATCCCAACCCGTTCTGACGGCAGTTCGATTCCGGTCTCCTCTCCCAACCCAAATTGATGGGCAAAGGACGCCATTGTCTCGATCCCCATCCGCTGCCCGATGGTGTAGAAATAGACGTCGCACGATTGCACGAGCGCGCGTCTGAGATCCACCGCACCATGCCCACCGGCTTTCCAGTCATGATACAGGCGACGCCCGAATTGATACCCGCCATTGCAGAAGATGGATGTCTCCGGCGTCACAGTCTTGGTCTCTAAAGCAGCAGCGGCCATCATCACCTTGAAAACGGAACCGGGGGGATATTGCCCTTGCGAGGCTCGATTGTTCAAGGGACGCCCCTCATCTTGCACGATATCGGCCCATTGTTTCGGTGTGAGTTCCCGCGAGAGCACGTTCGGATCGAAACCAGGACGGCTGGCCATGGCAAGTACATCGCCTGTCCTCGGATCAAGCGCAACAATCGCGCCCGATTCCTCCCCTAACAGATGTTCGGCCGCTTTTTGCAGCCGCGCATCGATCGTGAGATACAAGTTGTTCCCCGCATGGGGCTGTTCCACCACCACGGTTCGTTTCTCGTGACCGACCGCATCGACTTCTATGCTTTTTTGTCCGGCCTGACCGCGCATCAGCTGATCAAAAAATTTCTCTACCCCATACTGCCCAACAATGCTGCCCTGGTGCAGGTCAGCAAACTCAGGTTTGTCTAACTGCTCGGGCGACACTTCCCCCACATAGCCCAACAGATGCGAGGCCGTCACTCCGCCGGGATAGTTCCGTTGCGATTCAACTTGGACCATGACTCCGGGTAAGTCCAGACGGTGAGACTCGATCAACGTTGCTTCTCGAAGGGTTAAGCGACCCTTGACCTTGCGCGGTAGTTGTTTGCTGCCCCGAGCCGTGAGCTTACTTCTAACGAGCGCGGCATCGAGCCCTAATAGATTGCTGAGCTGATCAATGAGCAGGTCGCGATCTTTGACGTCCTCAAGCGAGACGTAGAGCGTGAAACTTGGAACATTATTCGCCAACAGCACCCCGTTGCGATCGTAGATGAGCCCTCGAGCTGGCTCCATGACGACAGAACGCGTCCGATTGTTTTCGGAAAGATCACGATAGTAGGGCCCCTCTCGAATCTGCAAGTGCCACAGCCGCAGCCCCAGTAATGCCACGACAAGCAGCAAGCCGACGCGGAGGATGACCAATCTGCGTTGGAGTTCTCCAAGTTCAGAATCGTGGAGTCCAGCTGTGTCCATGAGTCAGAACCAACATCCCGCCATAATTACAGACCGCCTATTCGGTCCTCAGGCGGGCGACATCAAACCGCTGAGAGAGCAGCCAATAAAGCCCCGCCGCCACCACTCCATCAAAACACGCTTGTGGAAAGACGATCGACTCGATCATCCACCACATCTGAGATACATCGAGATGTGGAAAGTTCATCGCGGCAAATATCCCGCTCACCAAAGACACCAGCAGCAGCCCCATACCCACTGTGACCGGCGTCATTTGCGATACCTGACGCCCTAGGAATCCCGCCAAGAACCCAACGCCCCCGTTCGTGAGGAGACTGAGCCAGAGTTCACCGGCCGAGAACAGATTCAGAACCCATCCGATCGTAAGCCCCACGAGAAGGCCTTCCAGTTCACCGGCAAATATCCCGACAAAGGCAGCGGCCACAAGCCCCAAATCCGGCTTAATGTTCCACACACTCAGATGTGGAAGCAGCGTCGTCTGCAGGGGGACCAGCAGCAGCACGAGAATCAGGTAGAGAAGGAATTTCATGGTGACGGCTTCCCCAGGAGATCCGCTCCTGCCCCGGCCTTCGTAGACTGTCCATACGACGTCTGAATGACCAACACCTCCTCCACACGACCGACATCGACTTCCGGCGTGAGTTCGGCAGACTGGAAGAGGGCACCTTCTTCTTTATCGATGCGCGTAATCGTGCCGATTACGAGCCCTCGGGGAAACCCTCCGACAAGGCCCGAGGTCACGACCCGATCACCGTCTCGGAGCGTCGACAGCAACGGAATATACTTGAGCCGGGCCAGCCCTTGTTGAGTCCCCTCCACAACGCCTTCGTCTCTCGTCCGCTGAATGAGACCAGCGATGGCATTGTTCGGATCGGTCACCAGGAGCACCACCGAAGACGCGCCCGTCGTTTTCACAACGCGCCCGACAACTCCAGCGGGCGTGACCACTCCCATATCTGGTTTGATCCCGTCACTCTCACCCTTATCGAGAATGATGGCTCGATAGCGGTTCGTCGCATCACGTCCGATGACTTGAGCGGCGATCATTGTAGGAAGCGCTTGTTCCTTAAAACTCAGCAAGGCGGTCAATCGTTCTGTCGCAGCGGCAGACTCACGTAACTGGTTATGTTGTCCACGCAACCATTCTATTTCTTTCCGGAGTTGTTGGTTCTCTTCCCGTACCCCTTGCAATGCCACGTACTGTGCCCAGCGATCAGCAACGCCGGCATCGATGGAGGCAATGGATTCGAGCGGAACACGTACGACGTGTCCGACCGGCCCATCCAGATATTGCAGGAGTCCTTGGATTTGGTTGGGAAGCAGAAAAAGAGCTACCACCAGAAGCGCTAAGCAAGCAAGTGCCAGGCGTCTGGCACCGTAGGGAGTACGAGAGTGAGCCATCCACATAAAAGAGTTAGGGATGGAACCTTATCGGTAGGTATTGGCCTGGGACATCACCGACACTTTGGCAAGCAGATCCAATTCATCGAGGATTTTTCCGACCCCCAGGACGACGGAAGTCAAGGGATCATCCACGGTGATGATCGGCAGATTTGTCTCCTCCCGAAAGCGCGTATCCATGCCCTTCAGCAAAGATCCCCCGCCCGTGAGTACGACGCCACGATCGATTATGTCGCCCGCCAACTCAGGCGGGGTATTCTCCAGCGCCACTTTAATCGCGTTGACGATTGTCCCGATCGGTTCCTGCAGCGCTTCACGGATTTCTGCGTCATCCACCACTAACGTCCGGGGAATGCCGGAAATCAAGTCACGCCCCTTGATCATCATGGTCTTGCGTTCCTCAAAGGGATAGGCGGACCCAATTTCGAACTTGATCCGCTCCGCCATATGTTCACCGATGAGGAGATTATACTTCTTCTTAATATAGTTCATGATCGCATCGTCCATACGATCTCCCGCGACCTTGACGGACTCGCTATAGACGATTCCACCGAGTGAGATGACCGCAATATCGGTCGTGCCCCCGCCGATATCAACCACCATGTTGCCGGAGGGTTCTGTGATCGGAAGACCGGCGCCAATGGCTGCGGCCACTGGCTCTTCAATGAGATACACTTCGCGGGCACCGGCTAGTTCGGCCGAGTCTCGGACTGCCCGCTGCTCCACCTGCGTAATGCGCGACGGCACGCCGATGATGATACGCGGACGCACGAAGGCACTCCGGTTGTGCGCTTTCTGAATGAATCGCTTCAACATCTGCTCTGCCATTTCGAAGTCGGCGATCACGCCTTCTTTCATGGGCCGCACCGCAATGATGTTGCCCGGTGTGCGTCCCAACATTTTCTTTGCTTCGGTGCCGACCGCGAGTACTCGTCCAGACCTTTTCTCAACCGCCACGACAGAGGGTTCGTTGAGTACGATCCCTTTCCCATGGACGTACACAAGGGTCGACGCCGTTCCCAGGTCAATGGCCAGGTCGTTTGAGAACCATCCGAAGATATCGCTCCCAAATCCCACGGTTGCTCTCCCTTCTCCAGACGCTGACGGCGCCTCAGTCAGGCAACGCTAATCGACCCGCATCCAACACCTGGGTACCGGCCACCTCATCACCAAGACGTCGCCCCTGTTCGTTCCCGAGAATCAATACCGCTTCGAATACAATGATTGCGACCGACACGAGCCATCCCACATACGGGACAGCGAAAGCTAATTGAGCCACCGCAAAGGGCAGATTGCGAATAATGGATTCCCGAAATCCTGCTGCTGTGCGCCGGTCCGGAAGCACGGTCTGGAGACCAATCAAACGCTTACCGATACTGCGCCCACCGGCGAACCCATCCGCAACCAGTATATACGCCAATCCCCCAAGAAAACCTACCGGCACGATTATTTGACTGGCTGCCGCGACGATGAACAGGTCGATCAGTTTGGCAATACCACGGTTCAGGATCTGCGCTTTGGGGTAGATCCCAGCACCGATCGAGTGAACCCCGCCGACCTCCTCCGCCAAGGGATCTCCTTACAATTAGTGGCAAAGTATAACAAATCAGACTATCTAGCACAAACAAAGACCATTCTCCGACAGATCAAGTTTTATGCAAACTGATATGGTCGCAAACTTGGAGAACAGGTGTCTCTTGCCTTTGCCCAGATCCCTGAGTAGAATCGGCCAATACGAATTTCCCGAGGAATTTTCATGCTCAAATTGATGCGCGAGTCATCGCACAGCTATCCCTGGCTCCTCAAGTCCGTCATGGGGATTATTGCCCTCGCCTTCGTTATCACCATGGGCTGGTGGGGATTCGGCGAACAGACCGGCACCGTTGTCGCCTCGGTCGGAGATCTCACCGTGTCCCACGATGAATTCCGACGCGCGTATGAGAATACCTATCGCTTCTATAAGGACAAAGTCCCTGGAGAATTCAAAGACGAAACGATCAAACAATTAGTGGTGGATCAACTCATCGACAATCGGACTTGGCTCATTGCGGCAAAGAACATGGGCGTCACGGTGTCGAACGACGACCTGCGTGAAGTGATCATGCAAATCCCGGACTTCCAAAAAAATGGCACATTCGATCCGGAGATCTACAAACGGCTCCTGGCAGCGAATCATCTGACACCCGCGACCTTCGAGGCGATGGAAGCAAAAGAGGTATTAAGCAACAAAGCCAAGATGATTATCCGTGACGCCGTGGCCCTTACCCCTGATGAGCTCACTGAGGCACAAGCCCTCACGCTACGGCAAACGGAATCAGATCCCGCGAAGGTTGCCGCAGCAAAGGACCGTGCCATGCAGGATGTCCTCTTTCAAAAGCAGCAACGCGCGCTGATGGCCTATACTCAATCACTAAAAGCCACCATCCCCATCAAGATCCACCGCGAATTACTCTAACTCGATTCGTCACACATTCCCTAGTCGAAAAGTCTGACGTCAGGGATAGATTAGGGCGTTGAGACGGACTACAGAATCAACATTGCATCACCGTAGCTGTAAAAGCGGTACCGCTCGCGAACCGCCTCTGCATAGGCTCGTCGAAGGAATTCAGTCCCGGCCAATGCGGCAACCAGCATCAGCAAAGTGGTACGTGGCAAGTGAAAATTCGTGAGGAGGGCATCGACCACCTTGAACCGGAACCCTGGAGTCATGAACATCTCTGTCTCTCCACGATAGGGTCGGATCCGGCCTTCCGCGCGAGCCGCAGTCTCGAGCGCGCGCACGACCGTGGTCCCGATAGCGACAATGCGTCTCCTTCTTGCTTGCACCTGCTCAATGGCATGAACCACCCCCGGTCCAACCTCGATCCACTCTGCGCCCATCTGATGGTCTTCGATCGGATCGACCGTCACCGATTTGAACGTCCCCACACCGACATGGAGCGTGACCGTTGTGAGGCCGACCCCTCGCTGTTGTAGCCGTGCCAGCAGTTCCGGTGTGAAGTGGAGCCCTGCGGTCGGCGCCGCAATGGCGCCCTCATGTTGCGCGAACAGGGTTTGGTACCACTCCCGATCCTGGTCGGTCGGTGCACGTTTCAAATATGGAGGAAGTGGCATTTGACCATGTTGGCGCAACCATTCAGACAACGGAATCGGACTCTCAACCCGAACCGTCGTTCGTAGTGCACCACGCTCGACCACCACGGCAGAGGCCTCTGCACCCATCTCAATAACCTGTCCAGGCCGGAGCGTTCCCTTGATCAGCACTTCCCAGATCGCATCGCCAAGATCTTTCACAAAAAGAATCTCGACCTCCGCACCAGATGGACGCTTCCGTCCAACAACGCGTGCAGCCAACACCTTTGTATTGTTGACTACGAGGAGATCGCCGGGCTGAAGAAGATCAGGCAACTCGTCGACACGACGATGGGCAAGCGAACGATCGAGAGGCTGCAGAACAAGCAATCTGGCGTAATCACGCGGGAGGCATGGGTGGGTGGCAATCAGCGAGGGGTCAAACGGGAAATCGAATTCGGAAAGCTGCATCAGAAGGACGGCGGGGTCGGAGGTTTAGTCAGCGTCATATTTTGCAGTTCGGTGCCAGGATAATAGTATTGTAGAATTGTGGAGAAGGGATAGCCCAACTCAGCCAGTTCTTTCGCCCCCCACTGGCACATTCCGACGGCGTGACCCGCGCCGAAACCGGACAGCACCACATCCCGACCGATCGATTCAATGGCGAACTGCGTGCTGGGAATGATGGTATAGCCGACGGCTTTCCGTAACTCTTCTCCGCGAAGAACCAATTCTCCGCCAGAGTGGAGCACACGCAGCTTCGCGACTCGCCCCCCGCGGCTGAATGCCAAGGGCGCGATCGTTGCGATTGTCCCCACAGAAAATCCCTGCTGCCGCAAATTCTGTTCGAGCGTATCGATTTTGAAGGAGGATTTCCATTGATAGTAGGGCGACGCAAGGTCGAATGGACACTCCACGCCCTTGAGATAGGGATACTCTTTCGACCAAACATTCATGGCATCTTCCGTCAGCCCAGCGGCTGTCGATGAAAAGGCGGCGTAGATCGGCGCATCCAGATAGGTCACGACCAACCCGCGGGTCTCTTCGACTGCGCGCAGGATCCCCACATCAATCCCTTGTTTGCCGCGATAGACTTGGTCTTGCACCGTTGCTGCAACGTCGTATTCCCGCGTGGCGCTCAACATCTGTTGGTAGAATGCATACGTCCGTGCGGCGACCGCCTGCGCTTTCAGCATTTCTGGGTGCCAGGTCGAACTGACCTCCGAGGGAACTACTCCTTTGACGTATTCTTCAAGATCCACCCGGTTCACGACCGAAAACCCCTTGCCTCTTCGCACAAGTTGGATCAGGCCGCTCACCGAGATCTCCGTGCTCGACTCGCCCGATGTCACGGCCGCACCGTTGGACTTTCGAGCGGGCCGTGGAATTGTCAGCGTGAGACCTTGTTCCCCACCATGCAGCGTCAACTGCTCGGTTTTTATGCGGACACCATTCAGCACAAACCCTGTTTCAGAAGCCGAAACCTGGGCCGGAGTGCGCAGAGCCTGATCACGGCCTTTTGCATCCGTCAGCCACAACGGACCGCTTGTACGGATATCGAGGCGTAGTACGTCGGCCGACAGCAGAACTCGGAGCGACTCAGCCGCCTCGGCCCCCGAGGACAGGCTGAAAAGGCACACTCCCGCCATGATGGCTCGATACATGTTCGCTCTCAATTGCTTCACCGGCGAAATATCCACGTGATGAAATAGAGTATCAAGCTCAGGATGACACTGAGAAGCAGGCTGGTCACCAGGGGAAATGAAAAGCTGAAGTTATCTCGTCGAATGGAAATGTCGCCGGGGAGCTTGCCAAGCCATCCCAGTAGATTTCCAATTCCCGGAACGCGGTCTGCGATCAGCATCAACAGGCCGACCAACGCCACGCATACCCCGACTCCGATGAAGATCTTGCCAAGATTTCCCCATTCAGTCATGAGCCTTCAGCCAGATGTTCTGCGATTTGCACCGCATTGAGCGCGGCCCCTTTGCGGAGATTGTCGGATACCACCCAAAGGTTGAGGCCGTTAGTGATCGATTCGTCTTCTCTGATCCGGCCGATATAGACCTCATCCTTTCCGGTTGCATCCAGCGGCATCGGATAGAGTTTTTTGCTCGGATCATCATACACGATCACACCGGGCATCGCCGCCAACGCCGCACGGGCTTCATTCGGCTTGAGCGGCTGTTCCAATTCAACATTGATCGATTCCGAGTGGCAGCGCAGCACCGGAACCCGTACCGTCGTTGCCGTGACACGCAGTGTCGGAGCTTCAAGAATCTTTCTCGTCTCTCTGGCAATTTTCACTTCTTCGGAACAGTCCCCTCCATTCGTAAAGGAACCGATGTGGGGCAAGAGGTTGAAGGCGATCTGGTAAGGGTAGACTTCAGCCTTCGCATCGCGAAATGCCAATAGATCCTTTGTTTGGGTCAGAAGTTCATCCATCGCTGCCGCGCCGGTTCCAGACACGGACTGAAACGTCGTGACCACGACGCGCTTGACTCCGACCGCATCCTGCAACGGCTTGAGCGCCATCACCAGCGGCGTGGTTGTGCAGTTGGGAATCGATACGATGCCGCGAGGCATCGTTCTCAACACATGGGCATTCACCTCCGGCACTACCAATGGAACGTCAGCCTCCATGCGAAAGACCCCGCTGTCGTCGATGACCACGACGCCCGCCGCTCCAAGCCGCTTCCCATATTCGCGGCTGATGTCATCGGTCGCCGAGATAAAAGCAATATCGACGCCGGCAAACGAGACATCGGGCGTCAGTTCCTCCACTTTCCATTCCTTACCCTGACAAGACAGCACCTCGCCGGCCGAACGTTTCGAGGCAAAGAGTCGAAGGGATGCCAATTGAAATCTTCGCTCCTCTAGAATTTCAAGCGTTTCTTTCCCGACCGCCCCGGTCGCACCGACGATCGCGACCACATACCCTGATTTCTTTTTTAACATGAGCTTCGATCCTGCCTACAATGCGATTTCGCGAATGCGATGATTGAATGTATCGGCTACGAGTACATGCCCCGCACAGTCCACCACAATGCCGAACGGGTAATTCAAGCTGGCGTCGAGGGCTAGGCCCTCGTCGCCTCCGTAATGTGCGACACCAACCCCGGCCACTCGCTCAATCCGTCCAGTGATCCGATCCCATCGCCGCACCAGATGGTTGTCCGAATCGGTCACGTACAGATTTCCCCCTTCATCCAACGCAATTCCAGATGGCCGAGAGAAACTGGTACAGTGGGGTTCATCCGGCCCCTGGTACCGATATTCACCGCCGTCGCCCACCACAGTTCGTATGATACCAGTGACGGGATCAACAGCGCGAATCCTTCCGTTAAAACTATCTGCGATAAATAACGTGCCATCTGGTGCAAGCGCCAATCCACTGGGACCGGCCAGGCCGGTGTCAGTCGCAACTACGCCATCGCCATTATATTCAGCCCTTCCTGTCCCTGCGATGGTACGAATCACTCCGGTCGATAAATCCACCGTCCTCACGCGGTTGTTATTCTGGTCGGCGATGTAGAGGATACCTCCATCACTCACCGCTAGGGCAGCCGGTTCATTTAACCCGGCCTCCACGGCTAATCCCCCGTCACCCGAACACCGAGGTTGGCCCAAACCTGCGACTGTTGTGATGATGCCTGTCACCGCATCCACACGCCGCACCCGGTGGTTCAGCGTGTCCGCAATGTAGAGATGCCCTGCCCGATCGACCACAACCGCGGTCGGGAAATTCAACAGCGCTAGATCCGCAGGACCACCATCGCCGCTGAAGCGTTTGGCCGGTGTTGTACCTGTCACAACATAACGAACGGTCCCACTCAGATCCATCTGTTGGGTAACGGTATGCGAATGGGCAGTGCCGCTTTCGGCAAAAGGATCGTCATCCCCTCGCTCAGCCGCTGGAACGGGCGGGGCGGTCTTCTTTTCTGATTCAAGATCCTGAATACGACCCGCGACTGTCCTGATTCTTCGGGTCTTCCTATCGATCTTCCGAACGATGTGGTTCTCTGAATCGGCAATGAACAGGTTCCCCTCTGTATCAAGGGTGAGCCCCTTGGGCTCATTCAGACTTACAGCGAGGGCCTCAGCCCCATCACCGGTCCACCCGGAATCTCCGGTACCGGCAATGGTCTTGATCAATCCAGCTTTGAGATCTGTCCTCATCTGCCTCGACGGTCCTACTAGTTCAGATTTCTCAGGATGGCCTCACCCATTTCTGTTGTCGTGACAAGGCGAGTCCCCGGACTATGTATATCTTTCGTGCGATAGCCGAGATCGAGGGTTTTCACGATCGCTTGCTCAATGGCTGTAGCTTCCTTATCCAACTTGAAGGCATAGGACAGCATCATGGCCGCCGAGGCAATCGTCGCAATAGGATTCGCGACGTTTTTCCCGGCAATGTCCGGAGCGCTTCCATGAATTGGCTCGAACAGTCCGACCTTCGCTCCAATACTGGCCGACGGCAACATGCCGATGGATCCGGTCAACATTGCCGCTTCGTCGCTCAGAATATCACCGAATATATTGTTGCAGAGCATGACATCGAATTGCCGAGGATTGCGCACGAGTTGCATGGCCGCATTGTCGACGTAGATATGGCTCAACTCCACGTCCCGATAATCCTTGCGGACGTCAGTCACGACACGACGCCACAGTTCGGATGACTCCAGCACGTTCGCTTTATCAACGGACATCACTTTTTTCCGACGTTTTCTCGCTGCCTCGAACGCCACTTTCGCAATACGTTGGATTTCTTCCGTGGTATAGACCTCGGTGTTGACACCTCGCTCGTTCCCGTTCGGTAGCGTTTCAATACCTTTGGGTTTCCCGAAATAGATGCCACCGGTCAGCTCCCGAATGACGAGGATATCGATCCCCTCGATCACCTCTCGTTTCAATGTGGAGGCGTCGGCCAGCATCGGATACAACTTCGCCGGCCGTAAATTCGCATAGAGGCCCAGGTGCTCCCGCAAACCCAATAGCGCTCGTTCCGGACGTAAGCTATACTCCAACCCCTCCCACTTAGGCCCGCCGACTGCACCGAGCAAGACCGCATCACTCTGTTTGGCCAGGGTCAGCGTTTCCTGCGGGAGCGGGACGCCCACTTTGTCGATGGCCTGCCCGCCGACATCACCGAAGAGAAACTCGAACGTGTGCTGGAACCTCTCGGCCACAGCTTTCAGCACCTTCACGGCTTCAGGCACGATCTCCCGACCCACACCATCACCGACTAATACGGCTATCTTCGCCTTCACAGGCCACGCTCCTTCTTTGTGAGTGAGGACCGCCTAAGCTCTATTCCAGGACTTCCTCATCCTCTTGTCGCCAAGCAGGGTCGACCAAGCAGAGAAACTCGATGGCAGTTGGCCCGCTATTTTCCAGCGACTGCATTCCCCCCGGCGGGACATACACGACAGAGCCCGGTTCCACCGTGACAACCGAGTCGTCTACGGTCAATCGTCCACGACCGGCGATAATGTAGTAGACCTCTGAGGACGTCAGCCTATGGCACTTCGACCGCTCGCCGGGAGCCAATGTCCCATGCGCCACACTATACCCAAGTGCGAGTGGTTGTTTCGCAGGATGCAAAAGTTCTCGTAGAACGGTATGATCGCCGGCCAGAAACTTCGGCCGATCTGCCAGAGTGACATGAACCACAACATACCTCAGAGTCAACGATTCCGTCCCGGTCTCGACCGGAGCCGGTGGACTCTACCGTGGTCACTTTCTTTAAATCAAGCGAACATTCTGTTCGCCCTGCGCGTGTTTTCCAGCCAGGTACCACAGTTTGTTCAATGCGTTAAGATAGGCCCGAGCCGAGGCCGTGATGATGTCCGTATCCGCCCCATGGCCTGAGACGGTGCGGCCATCCTCTTGAACCCGCACTGAGACTTCACCCTGAGCGTCGGTTCCACCGGTGATGGCCTTCACGACATACATGAGAAGCGTGCTCTTCGTCTCTGTTATCGCGGCAATCGTCCGATAGACCGCATCGACCGGTCCATCGCCCGTCCCGGTCCGCACGATCGTATGTCCGTCGATGTCAAGTTCGACCGTAGCGGTCGGAACCTGGTCCGTACCGCTGGCCACATGGAACGATTTCAGGGCGATCCGATCAGCCATTTTGGCCAACTCTTCTGAGACAATCACTTCGAGATCCTCTTCGTAGATCTCCTTCTTCTGATCGGCCAATTTCTTGAACCGCTCGAATGCATGGTTCACCTCCTCGTCCGAGAGCGTATACCCCAACTCCACCAGCCTCTGCCGAAACGCGTGCCGGCCTGACAGTTTCCCCATGACCATCTTGCTGTCGATCAGTCCAATCGTCTCCGGTCGTATGATTTCATACGTGGTCTTGTCCTTCAGCAGCCCGTCTTGGTGAATCCCCGACGTATGGGCAAAGGCATTTGCCCCGACGATCGCCTTGTTCGGCTGCACGACCATACCGGTGATCTTGCTGACCAGTCGGCTGGTCTTCGAGATCTCTTCGGTACGAATGCTTGTATCGGCTTGATAGAAATCCTTCCTGGTCCGAAGACCCATGACAATTTCTTCCAGGGCCGTATTCCCCGCCCGCTCACCAATCCCATTGATCGTACATTCCACTTGGCCGGCCCCTTGAAACACTGCAGCCAAGCTGTTCCCCACAGCGAGCCCGAGATCGTTGTGGCAATGGACGGAGATCACCGCCTTCGCACTATTTGGCACTCGCTCACGAATTTCATGAATGAGCTTCCCAAACTCCTGTGGAACCGCGTAGCCAACCGTATCGGGAATATTGATCGTTCCGGCTCCTGCGGCAATCACTGCCTCGATCACCTCATAGAGATAGGCGGGATCTGAGCGACTGGCATCCATGGGCGAAAACTCCACATCGTCCACATACCCCCTCGCCAGTTGTACCATCTCAACTGCGCGTTTTTTCGCCTCACCGCGTGTCATTCTGAACTGGTGCTTCAAGTGGATATCCGAGGTCGAGAGAAACGTATGGATACGGACCTTCTGGGCCCCTTTCAATGCTTCCCAGGCTCGATCGATATCCTCCGGACGCGCCCGTGCCAAGCTGCAAATCGTCGGTCCCTCGACTTCCTGCGAGATCCGCCGGACCGCGGTAAAATCTCCAGGCGAACTGTAGGCAAATCCAGCCTCGATGATGTCCACTCCCAAACGTGCCAGCTGCTTCGCCACCATGATTTTCTCTTCCACATTCATGCTGGCCCCTGGAGATTGCTCTCCATCACGAAGGGTCGTATCAAAAATCTTGATCATCCGTGTCATGGTTTCACCTCTCGTAATTAGTGAGATTGCTCAAAATGTCTTTCCAGCAAGGCCGCAGGAAGCGGGACGACTAAGGCGTACCCTTGGGGTACGTCGCAGGGAGGCACGCGACCGAGAACGCTGCGGGAAAGCATTTTCAGCTATCTCAAATAAAAAAGCCTCCATCCCTACGCCCAGGGACGGAAGCTTGAGAAGCTCCGTGGTACCACCCTGATTTAGCCATGAACAACATGCGCTGTCCACAGCCCTTCATTAAGCCCTGTCACGGGGGCGAGGCGGAATCCATTACTCGGGTTTCACGGATTCTGGCTCAGAGGCGAGTTCGGCGCCGCACAGGCTGGTTTTCACCATGCACCAGCTCTCTCATTGCTGTACGAATCGCGTACTACTCCTCTTCGATGCCACTATCACTTCGAATCAATCGCCGACTGCGCAGCCTTGGGCGACGGACGCTTCCCGGTCATCTTGGACAGAAGTCCGACGAGTCGTTCTGTCGGACCGAGCAACGCATACCCGGCAAAGATGACAAAGAGCATAACTTGGGGCCAGGCAGCGATGAGCATGAGTGCCAAAATTCCCCACACGAGATAGGTAATGTGCTGGCCACCGCGGAACTTCATGTCTTTAAAGCTCCGATACTTGATGGTACTCACCATCAAGAACGAAAGGGTGAGCGTAATAATCAGAACGAGCATGGGTTTCACTTCCGTTCCGATCCTGACGCTATAGTGGTCGAATATCACCAGCGACGCGACGACCCCGGCCGCCGCAGGAATCGCCAATCCCGTAAAATACTTGCCGTCAGCCACGGCTGCAGCAGAATTAAACCGGGCCAACCGGACCGCACCCATCGCCACGTATGCAAACATGACCGCTACTCCAAACATGCCCTGGCCGCTCAGTGCCCAGGAATAAATCAGGAGGCCGGGAGCGACCCCAAACGACACCACATCTGACAACGAGTCATATTCGAGGCCAAAATGACTGGTGCTGTTTGTCAACCGTGCCGACTTTCCATCGAGCACATCGAAGACCATCGCCACCAGGATTGCGACCGCTGCGACCATGTAGTCCGCATTGAATACGGACAGCATCGAAAAGACGCCGCACAAGAGATTCCCTGTCGTAAAAAGATTGGGGATCAAGTGCATCGCAGCCTTACGCCGTTTCCCATCCTTTCCGAACGATTGACGAAGTCCATTGGCTTTCATGGTAGTTCTCCTAAGATGGTTTCCCCACCTTTGACGTGATCGCCGACGGCAACTTTGACGGCTGTTCCGAGAGGAAGAAACGTATCCATTCGCGACCCAAATCGAATTAAGCCGAATCGTTCACCCCGCACAGCGCGATCTCCCGGTGAAATCCAACAGACAATCCGTCTGGCAATCAACCCAGCTACCTGCACACACAGCACCTTTCCACCCTCTACTGTCCGGATCATCAGGGCGTTTTGTTCATTCTGCAACGTCGCATCAGGTCTGCTGGCAACACGAAATAGACCCGGTTGATACCGAATCTCCTCGACGACTCCTTCACAGGGGATCCGATTGATGTGCACATCGAACACGTTCAAGAAGATCGTGAGGCGAATGCTGCGATCCTTAATAAATCGGGGCTCGAACTCTTCTTCAATGGCGATCACTTTCCCGTCACCGGACGCCACAACGAGGTGAGGCCCCTGAGGGATCACCCGGGAGGGATTGCGAAAGAACCAGGAGACAAAGAGCGTCAGGATTGCCGCCACAACCGCCACAACAATCCAGCCTAGCCATCCTGCCAGCAGTGTAACGCCGACAGCAGCCCCAATGAAAGGAATACCTTCTTTGGCAAATGGAATGCCGACGGCACGATCTGCCACTGAGTCCCCACCCTTAGTTTTTGTTTTTATCGACCAATTGGTCCTTCTTCAGCCAGGGCATCATCGCCCGCAGCCGGCCCCCGACCTCTTCGATTGGATGGGCCTCACCTTTAGCCAGCAACGCATTGTAGACCGGACGGTTCGCTTGATTCTCCAGCACCCACTCCTTGGCAAACTGGCCTTGCTGAATTTCACCCAAGATTTTCCTCATTTCCTGCTTCGTCTGCTCTGTGACTATTCGAGGACCACGGGTGATATCACCGTACTTGGCCGTCGTACTGATGGAATATCGCATATTGGCAATGCCGCCCTGATAGATCAAATCCACAATCAATTTTACTTCATGCAGGCACTCAAAATAGGCCATCTCGGGGGAATAACCGGCTTCCACAAGCGTCTCGTATCCGGCCTGGATAAGAGACGTGAGTCCTCCACAGAGGACAACCTGCTCGCCGAAGAGATCCGTCTCTGTTTCTTCCCGAAAGTTTGTTTCGATCACACCGGCCCGCCCGCCCCCAATCGCGCTGGCATAGGCAAGGCCAACCTGTTTGGTCGTTCCGCTTGGATCCTGATGAATCGCGAGCAAGCACGGCACACCGCTGCCCTTCGTATATTCCGATCGAACAAGATGGCCAGGCCCCTTGGGAGCAACCATAAATACATTAATCGTCGCCGGAGGTACAATCTGTCCAAAATGAATGTTAAAGCCGTGGCCAAACGCGAGAGAAGACCCCGGCTTCAGATTCGGACCGATATCTTGTCGATAGATGGCCGCTTGTGCTTCGTCAGGCGCGAGAATCATGACGACGTCAGATGCCTTGACGGCATCGGCCACCGGCATGACTTTTAGTCCACTCTGTTCCGCCTTCTTCCATGAAGCACCTTCGCGAAGTCCAATGACCACACTCACACCGCTTTCCTTCATGTTGAGCGCATGGGCGTGGCCCTGACTGCCGTAGCCGATCACCGCCACTTTCTTGTTCCGGATCTGTTGGATATCGGTATCTTTATCGTAATAAATTTTCATCGATCTCTCCTAGGTAACACCGGTGTTCGCCAGACTGAACGGATGGGGATAGTGCGCCCGGTAGAGACTATTCGCGGGCCATTTTTTTTGCCTGCACGCCCGTCGACCGAATCGACTCGCGAGCGACTGCAACCCGACCGGTACGTGTGAGTTCCTTGATTCCGAGGGGTTGGAGCAGGTTGATGATCGCTTCGATTTTCCGCGGATCGCCCGTCACCTCGATCGTGTACGTCACCGGCGTGGAATCGATGACGTTGGCCCGGAAAATATCGGCAATCCGCAACGCTTCTGCACGATCTTCCGACCGCGTATGCACCTTGATGAGCGCCGTTTCCCGCGAGACAAAATCACTCTCATTCAGATCTACAACCTTGATGACGTCGATAAGTTTATTGAGCTGTTTCACGATTTGCTCGATGATCCGTTCATCTCCAGAAGTGACAATGGTCATCTGCGACATGGACGGATCGAGCGTCGGCGCCACAGAGAGACTTTCGATGTTGAATCCCCGACCGCTAAACAGGCCAGCGACGCGAGACAACGAACCAAACTTGTTCTCCACGGTGACCGATATAATATGTTCCATATCCCGCGCGACTCCTGGTACCGTCGTTTAGGCCGTGAGGATCGTGTCTGAATCCTTCGGAGCCACCTGTCCCGCTCCAGGCTGCTTGCTTTTCAAAGCTGGCGGATCTTCCAAAATCATCTCATGGTTGCAGCCGCCAGCGGGAATCATCGGATAGACATTTTCATACGGATACGTCGGCACATCGACAATCACCGGTTTGTTCACTGCGATCATTTCCTTGAGGACGGCATCGATGTCAGATGGCGTATTGGCCCTGAGCCCGACCCCTCCATACGCCTCCGCCAGCTTTACAAAGTCCGGGGTCGTCTCCAGATAACTCGAGGCATACCGACCCTCGTAGAACAGATCCTGCCATTGTCTGACCATGCCGTGGAACCGGTTGTTGAGCACGATAATCTTGACCGGCAACTTATGCACCACCGCCGTCGCCATTTCTTGCATATTCATCTGGACACTGCCGTCGCCGGCGATGCAGAGAACCAGCCGACCGGGAAACGCGGCCTGTGCTCCCATGGCAGCGGGAAATCCAAAGCCCATGGTCCCAAGACCCCCCGAAGTCAACCAGCGATTTGGCTTCGCTAACTTAAAGTACTGGGCGGCCCACATCTGATGCTGCCCAACATCGGTTGACACGATCGGGTCTCGATCTTTCGTGAGTTCGTAGAGACGCCTGATGACGTGTTGCGGTTTGATCGGCCCATCCGCTTCTTGGTGATAGGCAAGCGGATGCGCCTGTTGCCATTCGCGGATCTGATTCCACCAGGCCTTGCGCAGTTCCTTCTGATCGCCGTTCACCGTGGCACGTAGAATCTGAATCAACTCACGAAGCACCTTCTTGCAGTCGCCGACGATTGGGATATCGACATTGACATTCTTCCGAATTGAGGTCGGATCGATATCGATGTGGATGACCTTGGCGTGAGGACAAAATTCGGACACTTTTCCGGTGACGCGATCATCGAACCTCGCGCCGATCGCAACGACGAGATCGGAATAATGCATCGCCATGTTTGCCCAATAGGTTCCATGCATGCCCAACATGCCCAAGGACTGCGGGTGCTCACCAGGAAAGGCCCCAAGCCCCATTAACGTCATATCGACCGGCATATGAGTCAATTCGGCCAACTCCACCAATTCCTGCGACGCGCCCGAGAAGACAACGCCGCCACCGACATACAGCACAGGCTTCTGTGCCTTCATCATGGCCTCAGCGGCTTGCTTAATCTGCCACTTATTCCCTTCATACACTGGATTGTAGCTACGGATGGAGACGGAACTCGGATAGGTAAATTCCGCTTTATCCATGGATACGTCTTTCGGAATGTCTACTAATACAGGGCCGGGGCGCCCGGTTGTTGCAATGTAGAAGGCCTCTTTGACCGTCGTCGCCAATTCGGCCACATTTTTCACAAGAAAATTGTATTTGGTGCAGGGACGGCTCAAGCCGACATTGTCGGCCTCTTGGAATGCATCATTTCCGATAAGACTGGTAGGAACTTGCCCGCTGAAACAAACCAGCGGCACGGAATCCATATAGGCATCCGCCAACGCCGTGATTACGTTCGTCATACCGGGACCAGAGGTCACAAGGCACACCCCGGCTTTACCAGTGGCCTTGGCATAGCCTTCCGCCATATGGCCCGCGCCCTGTTCATGGCGAGTGAGGACCACCTCAATATCCTTCTGCTGATGAAGCATGTCGAAGATCTTCAGAACGACACCACCGGGAAGCGCAAAAATCGTCTTGACGCCTTCCCGTCTGAGGCATTCGATGAGAATCTCAGCACCGGTGAGCTTCATGACAGAACCTCCATCCATACTCCCAGTGACAACCTGTCGGAGGAATCAGGAGAATGCGATACACTGCATCTCGTCCCAAATGGACCAGAGACGCCTTCCACATTTACTCAGAACATTCTGAAAAATCAGGGAGAAAGACATGTGATCCTATCACCACGTGTTTCCACTCGTCAATAGTATGGTTGCTTAGGAACCTCTCTCTCTGACAGTCTTCCTCTTCACATGATACCCTTGAGGGTCGAATTCGTTGACCCTGAGTGACGCCTCCATGAGCATGCCTGTTCGTGTGACGATCCTGTCTCGTGAAGACTGCCATCTATGCGGAGTCGTGCACCGAATCGCGCTGCATCTTCAGTCAGAGCTACACATTGAAACGCGCAAGGTGCCTATCGAACACGACAGGGTTTTGATGGAGCGCTATGGGATGAGGGTTCCCGTCGTCTTGCTCGACGAAGTCGAACACTTCGCAGGAACGGTAACGGAAGGGGAGCTACGTCGAGCGATAAAAAAAGCGCGGTGGAGAAGACCTATAAGCCGGATTCTGTCCCGCCTGGGATTTGCTCCCAAACGGGGATGATCATTTCTCTGGGATCCGAGTTACCTCGAACCTCAAGCGACCTACCCAAAGACTCGGCCGGGCCAGCCGGTCGCCGACTCTCCAAAGACAGCCGACAGATGTCTTCCTATTTGGCCTTGCATCGGGCGACGCTTACCTTGCCGGTGATGTCACCACCACCGCGGTGGGCTCTTACCCCGCCGTTTCACCCTTACCTGAGCCAAGACGACCGGATTGGAATCCCGTCGCCTTGGCCATCGGCGGTTTGCTTTCTGTGGTGCTGGTGTCGGATCACTCCGCCTGGGAGTTACCCAGCGCCCTGCCCATGAAGTCCGGACTTTCCTCTCGAAGCGTTACCGCTCCAAGCGATCACCCAACCTTCTCCCTCGCGCCAGAGTAATATAGGGCTGGATCTCCGAGCTTTCAAGGGCTCACCGCGAATGCCCCGGCTTAGTGCACGGCCGGTAAGAGTGCCGCAGGCACCGGGGGTTTGGTCTGGAAAATGGCCATAGCCTCCGGCATCCACTTCTTCAGCTGGATGATCCTCGTCTCATGGTTCGGGTGAGTCGATAAAAACTCGGACGGGCTGGCGCCCCCGGATAACTGCCCCATACGTTCCCATAGCAAGACGGACTCACGTGGATCATATCCCGCATCGGCCGCAAGAAGAATTCCGATATAGTCTGCTTCCGATTCATGCTTTCGACTGAACGGCAACAAGACCCCTACCTGCGCGCCCGCACCGAGGGCTGCCATCGCGGCTTGGGAAAGCATTCCACTACCACCTGCTGCCCCGGTTGCAGCTCCTGCGACCTGCAATGCCGCATTCGTCAGCTGTCCCTGACTCATCCGTTCGGCGCCGTGACGGGCAAGAGCGTGGACGACCTCATGTCCCAACACTGCCGCCAATCCCGCTTCAGTCCGTGCAACAGGGAAAATCCCGGTATAGACTGCGATTTTGCCGCCAGGCAAGGCGAAGGCGTTCATGGTTTTATCGTCCTTGATGATCGTCACCTCCCACTGAAACTCCTGCGCGATCTCGGCATATTTTGATCGCTTCGCCGCCTCGATAATCCGAGCAGCAACTCGCTTAACTGGCTCGATCTCTCGTGGATCCTGCGACTGCCGCATTTTGGGATCACTCTTTACCTGCTGGTAAGCCTGCGCGCCCATTTGCATTTCTTGCGATACGGAGGTCATAAGCAACTGCGACCGTCCGGTGTAGGGATTGGTTTCACACCCCACCAGCGAGATAAGCGCCACACTCATCGCAAGAACGATCATCGACTGTGAACGCTGTTTCACTGTGCGCATCGAACGACCTCCCTTTTCAATTCGATTCTGTCGACTCCAACAAAATTGACCGCCCCAGATCGGTCTGTTAGATTACCGCGCTTCATTGAGAATCTCTACTAGGGGCACTTGCCTGTGATCGACAAGACGCCGCACATCTCCATCGAACGCATCGGCATCGACGAATCTGGCAAGGGAGACTATTTTGGTCCCCTGGTCATTGCCGCTGTCTTTGTCGATGCCACCACACAGAGCGAACTCACGCTCATGAACGTCCGGGACAGCAAGAAGATATCCGACGGCCGTATTCTCGAAATGGCACCCGACATTCGAATAATTTGCCCTCACAGCATGATCGCAATCGGTCCGCAACGGTACAACGAACTCTATACAAAGATCAGAAACTTAAATCGCCTGTTGGCTTGGGGACACGCCAAGGCCCTGGAGACCCTCCTAGACAAAGTCTCATGCGGACGGGCAGTCGCGGATCAGTTCGGCGACGAGCGGTTAATTCTAGATGCCCTACAGGAAAAAGGACGCACCATCGTCCTGGAGCAGCGGCATAAGGCCGAATCTGATCTGGCCGTGGCTGCCGCTTCGATCCTGGCCCGTGCAGAATTCCTCCTGCGATTGAAACGTCTCTCGGATGAGATCGGCACGACGTTGCCCAAAGGCGCTTCCTCCGCCGTTGAACTGGCAGGACGCATGATTGTGAAGAAACATGGAGAGGGACGACTGGGGTCAGTCGCGAAACTGCACTTCAGAACAACTCAGGCTGTTTTGGGAAAAAGAGATTAGACAGACTCGCCAATCTCAAGAACCGACGTCTTGTCGTGATCGGAACCCGTCGCAGTTTCGACAGGAATTTGTCCGTCCCAGTACAGCATACGACGACAATAGGGACAGGTGTGGAGATCTTGTGAGCGTTTCACTTCTGCAATCAGCTGCGGAGGAAGCTGAAGACGGCATCCGGAACAGATTCCCTCTTTGATCTCAGCAAGTGGTTGATCCTTCCGCGCCGCCTTGATCGTGTTATAGCGGCTGAGGAGCCCTTTTTCGACATGAGCCGAACGGGCTTGCTGCTGCGCTTCGAGATCCGTCAATTCTGCTGAGAGTGTGCGATCGAGGTCGTCTAGCGCCTGTTTCCCTTCTCTAAATGCCTTTTCGGTGGCGCTGAGTTTCTCTTGCGCCTCTTTCGCTGTGCGTTGCAGTTGTTCAATCTTCTCCATACTCAGTAAAATCTTCTCTTCAATGTCCCCTCTCTTCTTGTTGGCAACTTCGATCTCGAATAGATGAGCCTGGTATTCTTTGTTGGATTTCAACTCGGACAGCCGTGACTTCATTTTCTCCGTGTGCGCTTCATGCGCTTCAAGGTCTTGTTCATGCGACCGCCGTTCCTTAATAAAAAGCTCGACGGAGGCACTGGTCTGTTGATGACGTTGCTGAGCTTCTCGAAGTGGGGTTTCAACTGCGTGGAGCCGCTCTGGGATTTTTCGGCGTTGGTCCTTGATCTCCATGATACGGAGATCCAACTTCTGCAGCTCGATTAGGGGGGAGAGATTCTGGTTCAACGCACTCCTATAGGTGTGGTTCTGAACAACGATCTTGCTCGGCTTTTACGCTGGTGGGCCCACTAGGACTTGAACCTAGGACCAGCTGATTATGAGTCAGCCGCTCTAACCACCTGAGCTATGGGCCCGATCAGGCGGATGACTCTCTCTCGCCTGACCCTCAGACACGAACACAATTTTAGGCTGCCTAGAGAGCGGAGTCAAATCTTGTGGAACATTCCACAACGCGTCACAGACTTTCCACGAAGCTGCGTAGCTTCTTGCTCCGACTCGGATGACGCAGCTTGCGCAACGCCTTGGCTTCAATCTGCCGGATACGTTCGCGGGTGACCTCGAAATCCTGCCCGACTTCTTCGAGGGTGTGGTCGGTGGCTTCGCCGATGCCGAACCGCTTCCGCAAAACTTTCTCTTCTCGTGGCGTAAGCGTTTCTAATGCGCTATTGATCTGTCGCTGGAGATCGTACCGAATTGCCGCTTCCAGTGGAGAAACCGCCTTCTTGTCCTCGATAAAGTCGCCCAAATGGCTGTCTTCTTCCTCGCCGATCGGAGTCTCCAAAGAAATCGGCTCGCGAGCGATCTTCAAAATCTTCCGCACTTTGTCGAGCGGCAGATCCATGCGCTCGGCGATTTCTTCCGGCGTCGGTTCGCGTCCGAGTTTCTGGACCAGATGGCGGGAGGTTCGAATCAGCTTGTTGATCGTCTCGATCATATGTACGGGAATACGGATTGTCCGTGCTTGATCGGCAATCGCGCGGGTAATCGCCTGGCGAATCCACCAGGTGGCATATGTACTGAACTTGTAGCCCCGCTTGTACTCGAACTTATCGACGGCCTTCATTAAACCTATATTGCCTTCCTGGATCAAATCAAGGAACTGGAGTCCGCGGTTTGTGTACTTCTTGGCAATACTGACGACGAGACGAAGATTGGCTTCGACCAGCTCGGCTTTCCCACGCTTGACCTTGTCCTCTGCCACATCCAGATGCTTGACCGCATCTTTAATCTCTTCCGCGGATACGAGGGCCTCTTCGGTTTCGAGTATTCGAATCCGGCCCTTCGCCGCTTGGTATACCTTCTTAATATCGTGTAGGGCCTCCTCTGAGCAGCTCGTCTTGCGTTTGACGGCGAGAAAGTCTTTCCGCTCACGGCAGAGCTTCATAAGGGCCTCAGCACCAGCCTCTCCGCTGATCCCAAGCCGCCGCTGGCAACTGACGATCTCCCGCTCCGCCGTCCGGATCTGAATCGCCAGCTCCCTCACACGCTGCACCATCCGATCTTTCAGCACCCCATGCAGGTTGACGGACTCCATCTTCTCCACGACCTGATCACGAATCGTATCGATCTGTTTCTTAATCTTCTTTTGTTTCGCGGGATCGCTGTTGGCATGCCGAACAACTTCATAGAGACTCTTGAGGGAAGTCGAGATTTTCCGGACAGAGTTCAGGCCTTCGAGCGTCTTGACCCGAAGCTCTTCATAGTCCCGCTGGATTTGTTCTTCCTCGAACTCCTCCTCGGTCTCAACAATCGGAACGATCTCACGGACATCGATAGTCCCATTCTTGAGCTGATCGCACAGTGCGAGGACAAACTCAATCGTCATCGGCATCCCATAAATCACCGAGGCGATGTCTTTCTTCCCCTCTTCGATACGTTTCGCGATCTCGATTTCTCCCTCCCGACTCAACAGCGCCACACTGCCCATTTCTTTGAGATAGAGGCGGACCGGGTCATCGGTCCTGCTCAGTGCGCCGGGAGTTAAATCGATCTCCTTTTCTTCCTTCTCATTCTCCTCCCCAGCACCAGCACCGGCTTCGCCCTCTGCTTCCTCGACTTCCTCACTGGCCTCCTCAGTGTCACGGGCTTTCTTGATCCGCTCGCCCTCCGGTGCGTCGACAATCTCAATGTCCATTTCGCCGAACATCGTCATGATGCTGCCGAACTGCTCGGAGGACACCACTTCTGCGGGCAACGTGCTGTTCAGCTCGTCGTACGTCAAAAAGCCCTTCTCTTTCCCCATCGAGATCAGCTTCTTCACCTCGCCGAGCAACTCTGGTTTCGCCATGACTACTCCTTCACTAAGGCCAAAATCCCGGTGGGAGGCCGACCGGCTTTTTGTATTCGCAATTGATTCACTTGTCCATTCAACACCCGCGCATCCTCCACACGACCTTCCCGTTCGGCAGCTTTGAGTTGCGTAATCAGATCTCGAAGCGCCGCGTCAGCCCGCTTCCGGTCCAACGTCTCTAAACACCCGGCGACGTGAGCCTTCACGTCGTCGAAATGGTCTTCGCGCATGGACAGCTCAGTCGCCAGTGATCCGCAATCTGGATGATCAGCCACCGCATCCAGCAACAACTTGAGCCCGACCCGGCCATCTCGATCAAGGTGATTCAGCGCCGCCTCGATGAGGAACCGACAAGCAGGAACGGAGAAGACCTCGGGCCGCAGGCGTTGCACATCGGCCGGAGTCAGATGTCCATGCAGCAGCAAGTACACCAGATCCCGCTCTTCGCTCGCACCCTTGAACGTCGCCGGTATGGCCCCAGCCGATTGAACCGTCGCCGGTCGACGTCTCTCCGACTGGACCAATGCCGGATACCGCTCGATCAATCGTTGCTGGCTGATCCCCAGTCGTTCGGCAACTATGCGAATCCGTTCCTCTCGTTCGATTGGATGCTCGCTCTTTTGCAGAATCCGCAGCACATCGTCCACGCTGCGGATACGCTCTTCGATCGTATGGGACTCCGCCGTGTTCAAACAATGCTCGAGGGAAAAATCCAAGAGGCTCGGAGACTGCTCTTCCAACCGAGCGAAGGCCTCCGGCCCTTCCTTCCGCACATAGGTATCTGGGTCCTCCCCAGCCGGCAATGTGACGACTTTCACACCGATCCCACTGTTCACAAACAGATCAAGTCCCCGAAGTGCTGCACGAACCCCCGCCTGATCTGGATCGAACAACAGCACAACCTTCGAGGCAAACCGTCTCAGCACCTGAATATGCTCCGGCGTCAATGCAGTCCCTAGGGTTGCGACCGTATGGGTCAGTCCAGCTTGGTGAAGCGCGACGACGTCAAAATACCCTTCGACCACAATCACAGTCTTCAGGCGAGCGATTGCTTCCCGCGCAAGATCCAACGCGTAGAGCGTCTGCCCTTTCTTGAACAAGAGCGTATCCGGTGAATTCAGGTACTTCGGAGTCCCCTCACCGAGGATACGCCCTCCAAAACCGACAACCCGTTTACGCAAATCCGTAATAGGAAACATCACACGAGCGCGGAAACGATCATACGCGCCAGACGCATGTTCACGCGCCACCGTCAATCCCGCTGTGGCCAAATCACTCTGAGCAAAACCCTGTTTGCTCAGAGCCTTGATGAGCCCATCCCACTCAGGTGGTGCACATCCAATTTCAAATCGATCGATCGTCCCAGAACGAATGCCACGGCTGGCCAAGTAGTCGCGTGCCGTCGCACCCGTCACACCATCCCCCAAATTTTGTTGGAACCACGCCGTTACCGCTCGATTGATCTGTTCAAGGCGGCTCGCTTGAGCCGCTTGAGGCCCTGCGCTCGGCCCGCTGTCCGGCACGTCAATCCCGAACTTACGTCCGAGCTCGCGGACCGTCTCAGGAAAATTCGCGCCGGTGATCCGCATCAAAAAAGTAAACACATTGCCGCCCGCACCGCATCCGAAACAATGAAAGATCTGGCGGGAAGGACTGACTGTGAAGGAGGGCGATTTTTCC
>DATEPD010000178.1:0-2400 GCA_035273365.1 Nitrospiraceae bacterium
TTCCTCTCCTTCGGGCCAGGCCTCTTGTATGATTGTCCAAGCCCGCCTAATGCGCGCAACCTGATCAGTTGAGGTGGAAGTCACCGAACGAGGTTGACGGTCCTTCCCATAGACGAGCGTCGGTCCGACGGTGACAGCCCCAGATCGAGTTTCCATTGCCACAACCGGCGGCCGGTGCGTCCAGTTCCACTCAAACCGATTACCTCTCTTCATGCACAGAGGCATCACCGCTCGTCCGATTTTCAGGGTCAAGTCTTGCGGCCGAACGAGAATAGTCGCCTGGCCATGCGATTGTTTGAGGACTCTCCTAATCGTGGGAGGAGCTTCGTAGATACTGCCCTCCATCCCGAGGGCTATCGCACCAGCAGTCTCTGCCCGTTCGACGTTGGCCCCGAGATATGCCTGTACAGTCCAGGACGGAATCTTCCGAGAGGCGCACCACAGCATCGAAAGTCCCGGCACGAGACAGAGTGCTTCTTGTGTCAGCTCCTGAGTAAGGCGCGTACAAAGGTCGTTCAGTCTCCGTTCGAGCCCAGATGACTGTGAGACACCACGTGGAAATAAATCGTCCAGATAACTGTTCTCAAAAAACTTCTCTTCGCACTCGACATACAATTGGGCCGCAAAGTCACGAGGATTCTGCTCCTCTCGAATTTGTTGCAGCAGATCGATGAAGTACACCAGGTCGTTCAGCGCTTCGATCCAGCCGACGACTTTCCAATGGGCGTACGCCTCCCGCTCGAGTGATTGCCCGAGGAACCGAAAGTAGGGCACAGGGACCGTCAATGATTTTGCGACATCTGCATATTGGCTTTCCAAATCCATGCAAAGATCGCTAAGAAGTCGCTTCATCGACAGGCGAAACTCTTCCTGAAGACGAGCCAATAATGGCACATCGAGCAACGGCATGGGGAACGCATGCTCCCAGAAGAAAGAGCCAGACTGTACCGGAGGAAGAACGGCGCTGCAAGAAGGGCTAGCAGACCGCGGAAAACCTATTTTTACACGCTAGAGTTTCGAGTGTTCGCACATATGGCAAGATGCCATTACTGGGACGCTGTCACAACCTAACTCACACTGCATAGGTTCCGTGTACTGTGGCGCCGCAGATTTCGGATTGAGCTTGCAGGTGATACTGAACGGCAGGTCCCTGACGATGGTTATTCGATAGGCGTCAATGTAGCGGATGGCCGATTGGACTTCTTCCGTTTTTCTTTGTTCGGTAAGTAGCCGAGTTCATCAAGGCGCAGGGCTTTGACATGCTGCATCATGTGATGGGAGAGATCAGTCTGTACGGATGCTTCCACCGGTGGTGTGGAACCCTGTACCAGTCTAAAGGGCAGTTCATCTTTCCAAAGTAGCAAGCCGTCGCGATTCATGAGATACAGGTAAAGGCGTCGTGAGCCCTCTACTTTCCACCCCCAGTCGCTCGGATGAGAGGGAGAATCGGCAACACGACTGACAAGAATGGTATCCACACCGAGGTTCTTCGTAACTACTTTGGCCATGGCACTGCGATCCGCATCATCCGCGTTAGCCGAACGGGGATCGGCTGTGATGACTGCAGCGGCGGCGCTCGTCGGCGACTCGACGCGCAACGTCGTTTCCTGTTGTAGTACGGTGGCAAGCCGCACGCCCATTTCCGAATCGCCTTCAACCGGAAGAACCGCGACACTCGTGACCTTTGAATTGTAGATACCGGCGCTCGTTTGGTCGTGCTTCGCCACCCAGGATTGTTCGAACGATCCAAACGTCACGTTGCTGCTCCTCCTCTTTGTGTTCACTGCCACCTGTGCCACCCAGGATTCCTCGAACGACCCAACGGTCACGTTGCTGCTTCGTATTGAGTCCACTGCCACCAGTGCCACCCAAGCTCCTGCAAGACAACCTTGCAGCAGAAAGGATCCGGCCACAACCAGGCTGAGGGTCATAACACGCACCCCGTCATACCCACGCCGGTTACCGGTTCGGGCCACTGCCAGGTCGAAGTATTCTGTCCTAGAGCCGATCTTCATATAAGAGTTGGTTCAGCAAGAGAAGTGCCTGACTAGAGGAAAGCTCGCACATCGCCTCCAACCTGTCGAGTTATTTACTGTTATCGACAGGCAAGCGGAAATACGCCCTACCAGATTTTACTGAACAGAGGGTCTAATACCTCAGCTCAATGAACAAGATGGAACGGGGCATCTAGGGAGGAGAAAGCGCGAGGGACCAGGGTGTTGTGAATGGAGCAGAAATCCTATTGAACTGATATTAATAGCAGGGCGAAGGGATCGGAGTTCATTGAAATTGTCAGGCCGACCGGCATTGCCCCGCAGTTAGGCGATAGCTTTGAGCGTCCGACGGAGCCTCGGCACGACCGTTTCTGTTCTAAGTAACTTCAAGGCTCCCGCCTGTTGG
>DATEPD010000179.1:0-2768 GCA_035273365.1 Nitrospiraceae bacterium
TGTCCCCATACAGTTATTCTTCAGGGCTTCAGAAGGATTCCGTTCCACTAAAGGAACGTGTTTGTGGGCAGCAGCATGGAATAGGATTTGAGGCCTATACTCTTCCAACACCATGCAGAGCCGATGAGCATCGGTGACATCCCCGATAAGCGGGATCACATGGAAAGAAAGCGCTTGATCTTCCAGTTCTTTATGAATGGTATACAAACTGTTTTCATGGCGCTCATAGAGCAGGAGGGCACTCGGTTCCAACGCACTGATCTGACGAGCCAATTCCGAGCCGATCGAGCCACCAGCACCGGTGATCAATACGCTCTTACCCTTGACCATTTGCCTTGTAGCGTCAAGAGCCAAATTCACAGGCGCTCGCGGTAACAGATCTGGAATTGATACATTACGAATCTGACTCACCGCACTTCGACCGGCCATCATCTCCGTGAGACCTGGTAACGTCTTGATCGAGACCTCGTACGGCTCCAACTTTTTGATAATGTCCCTGAGGAAACTGGGCCCCGCATCGGTCACCGCAATCACGACCTCCTCAGGCTTATACTCCTCCACAAGCTTTGGGAGATCTGCAAACGTACCCAAGACCCTGACGCCGTGGATACGATGATTGAGAAGGGCAACTTTGCCATCGACAAATCCAATTGGCTGGCAGTGAAATTCGGGGCGGGTTTTCATTTCACGCACCACTCGTTCTCCCGCGTCGCCGGCACCGACCACGAGAACCTTCTTTTTCTTTCGAAAAATGGCTTTTTCACGGATGATTCTCGCCGGCAGCCTCACCCCTGCGAGAAACCCAACCAGAAGAATACTATCGATCACAAAGATGGAGCGGGGATAACCGTTGATCTCCAAAGCCCAATACACCCAGCCATAGAACACGATCGTGCTCGTTAAGATTCCGCTCAAAATGTTTTGCAGATCCCAAATGCTGGTGTACCGCCGCAAACCTTCATTGAGTCCAAATATGGCGAATGCCACTCCCCGAATCCCGACTAGCCAGAGCACAGTCTGCTCGAACTTCCCGATTTGTTCTGACGGGATATTCCCATCAAACCTCAACAGAAATGCCAAGTAGTTTGCAAAAACAATCAAGGCCACATCAAGCAGCACGATGAGAGGTCTTCGCCACTTCATGATGAGCGATGAAAGTCCGTCCCAGGGGGACACCAATCGAGACCCAGGTGTGACTTTCAATTCAGGAAGCTCGCAGACCACGACTGGCACATGAAGGATTCGCAACAGCGTTTGAACGAGAATTGCGAGATCGAGCCGAAAGGAGAGATTACTTACATATAGCTTCGCTAATCGGAGCTTTTCCGGAAGAACATTGTTTCGATATTCCTCTTCAGGATTTGAAAAACATGCGAGGATGGCCGCCTCGTCGATGTACTTCAGCGACGCAAGGTCTGTGAGTCCTGGACGAACCACGAGTATCTCAGAAAATTCCGAACGTAATGGCTCAACATAACGGGGAACTTCCGGCCTTGGACCAACGAGACTCATGTCGCCCACCAGCACATTCACCAGCTGCGGTAATTCGTCAAGCTTGAACTTCCGCAAAATTCGCCCCACCCTCGTCACGCGGACATCCTGCCCGACCGTGAGAGCCGGACCCCCACGTTGGGAATATTCAATCATGGTTCGGAATTTATAAATCCTGAATGGGAGAAGTCCTCTCCCAACGCGCACTTGGCGAAAGATCACCGGCCCGTGCGAGTCAAGTTTGATCAGCACGGAGATGATCGCCAGTAGTGGCGAAAGAACGAGCAGGCCTAGAGCAGCCCCAGAGACATCAAGCGCCCGCTTCATCATCGTCGGCTATCCTTTACGAGGTCCTTGACGGTGACGATGACGTGATCAATATCAGCGTCTGTCATCTTGGAATACAACGGCAATGAAACAATCCGCTGAAAGACCATATTGGAAACCGGAAGATCGCTTGGCCGGTAGCCCCACTTGTCCCGATAATAGGGATGTAGGTGTAAGGGAATGAAATGCACACTGCACCCAATACCGGCTTGCTGCAGCCGCTGGATAAACTCGTTGCGACCGATACGTAGACGATCCAGGTCCAGTTGAATAACGTACAGGTGCCAGGCATGTTGCACATGGGACGCCGCTTGCGGACAAATAATTTCAGGCAAATCTCGAAAGCCCTCGTGATAGAGGGTGGCTAACCGCTCGCGTGACTTCCAGAATCGATCGCACTTTTTGAGTTGCGCGAGACCCAGTGCCGCAGCAATGTCAGTCAGATTGTATTTGAACCCAGGAGAAAGGATTTCATAATACCACGAGCCCTCCGCAGAATATCGGTTCCATGCATCTCGGCTCAGGCCATGCAGACTCATCATCCGAACGCGAGCGGCCCACTCGGCATTATCCGTCGTAACCATCCCACCCTCGCCAGTAGTGATGTTCTTAGTCGCATAGAACGAGAAACACGTGAAGTCGGCGATACCTCCTACCATCTTTCCTTGATAACGCGCAGGAAGCGCGTGGGCAGCATCCTCTATAACACGCAGGCCATGGGTACGAGCGATCGACTGGATTGGCTCCATCTCGCAGGGGTGTCCGGCAAAATGGGCGGGAATAATCGCTCTTGTCTTGTTCGTGATGGCCTCTTCGATTCGATCCGTATCCAGATTGAGGGTGTCCTTCACACAATCAATAAGAACTGGTTTTGCCTTGAAGTAGGTGACAACCTCTGCGGTTGCAGCAAAGGTCATCGTCGGGACAAGTACCTCATCTCCTTCACGCAG
>DATEPD010000180.1:0-6257 GCA_035273365.1 Nitrospiraceae bacterium
CTTTCCCCACGATGCGAATGGAAGGCGTTCGCCTGAAGAGCGTGTGCAATCCTATGAGAGAGATCTCATGGTCGTCCACGAGCAAAAGACGAATTGGGTGGAGCGTCGATTTAGATACGGGCATTGAATGTCTCCTTGGGGAAATGCACGAGAATGTGGGTCTCCCGTTCCCTGGCTGCGCCATCACCCAGTGTGCCGCCGAGTTGCTGGTTCGAGCGTGGGCTCTCGGAATCAAATCCCCCGCCGTCATCCTCGATGGTCAAGCGCACACCTGTGCCATTTTCTTGTCGCGACACGGAGACCGTTGAGGCTCGGGAGTGTCGGAGTGTGCTGCTGACGGCTTCACGCATAATGGACATCACACACCGATGTCGTCTCATCCGTCTCATTGCAATACCCTCCCAGAATTTCTCCACGCGCAAAATCCGATCTGCGCACCGGGTCTCCTTCCCCAAGAGAACAAGGCAGTCATCCGCACACTGAAATCTGGCGTCGCACGACACACGTGATGACGAAAGGGAGCGATTAAGAGGTAAGGCTTGGAAAGATCAGATGCGAAGTACGGACATTTTGAGTAGAAGATCCTGAGGCGGACCGACTATGAGAGGATCGGACAAACGACTGCTGAATGAGGTGAGGATGACACAAAACGCTAACGAAGCGGTGTCTTCAGCACAGAGTGTCTGATAGGCGCTGTCGAAGTGGAACTTATCAGCAGACTCCACGCCGAGCGTCTTAAACGCATCACAGAACGGATAGACCGGTTGTTCATCCGGCGGAGTTGAACAGCCAGTGCCCATTGTCGTAGCAGCCGTGCTCCCATTTACCGGTAAGAAACAGGCATAGGCATTGATGCTCAACGTGAAAAAGAGCACGACGAGTGACGCCACGAGAAAAGACCGAAACGGGTGGGAAGCTGCTCTCATTTTGTGAGTGTATCTTTATTGATCTTGCCCCGTCAACGACCATCCTCATGACGTTCGGCCCCTGCATGTACAAGAGTGCTAGCAATGACTAGCATAGATGCCACTTTGACTGGCCTGCTCTCCTTGCGTATGCTAGCCCAATGGCAAGGCTGATCAAACCTGACACCGATGCGGCGGTCCTCTTTGTCCGTGGGATGCCGAGAGATCACGAAGCCAAGGCGGCTGCTGCCCTGGGGCAAAAGACATTGGGCGACTACATCAAGGAGCTGTCAGAGGTTCATGTTCAGGAGTTGGAACGGAAGGGGATACTGCCGAAGGGGAAATGATTGGCATCATGATGGAATGCTGGCGGGTCGATCAATCATGGATCTGAAGATAGAAGATCGGCGAGCGACGCCCCGATTTCGTGTGCAGTTTCGCGCCACGGTGTCGGGCTCCACACTGCCCGAAGGAACAGGCATCATGCACGATCTCTCAAGGGGCGGGTGCCAGCTAGAAAGCCCGCTCCTCATGATGTTGCCGGGCGTCTCGTTAGAACTGCACATCTATGTGCCCGGCTTAGAGTGGCCGCTGATGATTGATGGGGCTGATGTGCAGTGGGTGAGCGAGCACACCGCCGGGCTGGCTTTTGTTCAGATCAGAGAGACTGAGCAGCAGCGACTCGACGAAGTGATTACAACTCGGCTCGCCAGGAAGTCCGAGGACGGCGACGAAGAACGGTTCGAGGCGGTGCCAATTGAGTTCCATGAACTGAAAAAGGTGCTTTCGAAAGACCCTCAACTCGCAATCAGTAAGGGACTGTTGTGGTTCGCCCAAGACCGGGAGCTATTCCGGTTTCGAGGTGGGAGTCTGCTCAACAGAGCGTTTCCCAACTGCACCCCGGAGTTCGCCGCCGCGCTCGCCGAGTTGGTAAAAGGTGGCGGCGAGACAGAGGCAGATTTCTCCCTCGCGATTCTCCAGAACTATCGTGGAGAGACATCCACCTACGTTGTCTTGAAGGAGATTCTGTCGCGATTTCCACATGACGATCGCAAATTGGACGGGATCCGAATCAGCATCGACAGCACCGGCGTAGTCTCTGGTGAATTCGGGCTTGCGGAAGCATGGCGGGTCAAGAAGGAATCGCTGACGCACTGGCTGACAGACGAACGGCATGCGGTCAAAGTGTTCGCCGAGAACCATATCGCAGAACTCGACCGAATGATCGCGTCAGAGCGGCGTCGTGTGGAGGCCGAAAGGGAAATGCGAAACAGGAACTATGACGAGGACGAGTCAGGCGACGATCATGGTTATAGGGCGAAACCCTTCTGATTGAAGAGCGGTTTCAGGAGCTAGAGAAGAAGGGCCTCCAGTGTGCGTTCTGCACGACACGTTTTGGTTTGTGCTCAGAGCGACCTCAGTGTTCCTGAAGCATCTTAACTGTATTGCATCGCTTGAATAGTGACTAGTGGGAAACGCAGAGTCTGGATCAAACCGAGCTCTTGGCATCATCCTATCCAATCCTGCTAGGCTTCCTGTCACGTTACGACGCGTCAGTTGCACTAGTGTCACGGCACTCCTAGAATCAATACAGCATCCTGTGAGGTCCCATGCGGTTCGAACTACCCTACCATCGCTTTTTACCGCTGGTCTACGGTTCGGGTGTGTGGTCACTGATCACACTCCTATTGTTGACCGTTGGACCTGCGCACGGGGAATGGGTGGTGGTTGACACGATTGTGATCTCAAATTCGACAGTGTACGCGGACCTGAGCACCATTCCTCGCGAAGGGAATCTCGTGAAGATGTGGGCCTTGTTCGACTATAAGACCGAGCGACGCTTGCACGGTGGCCCCTTGGCGTTATCGCTCATAAACCAATACGAATACGATTGCGCAGAAAAGCGTCAGCGGCTACTCAGGAACATGTGGTTCTCGGGCCATATGGGAAGCGGGGAGGTGGTGCATCAATTCGCGGATGACCTACCGTGGGGACCAGTTGTACCAGAAGGTCCAGAGCACTCGCTGTGGACCGCGGTCTGCAAGAAGCAATGATCGCGGAGCCTGACCAGCCAGGAATTGGTGGAGTGAATTCTCTTGTGATCTCGGAGGGACCCTCCTACTTCTCAGCGTGACCGAAAACCAACATATTAGTCTAACCCTCAGCTTTAGGGGCGGAGGGATGGTCCCATGGCAAAAATTCTCGTCATGGGGCCGTGCCAAAGCGAGAGGAGCGTATGCGCGCATGGCTGATGGATTCATATGAGGGGGTTGACAGGTTACGACTTGGCGAAGTGGCGGATCCTCAACCGGGCCAGGGCCAGGTGCTGCTGAGGGTGAAGTTCGCCGCGCTGAACCCTGCGGATGCCTTTCTGGCGCGGGCGATGTATCCGGCCACGCCTTCGCTGCCACATATTCTCGGGCGTGATGGTGTGGGTGACGTGGTGGCGGTGGGGCCAGGCGTGGAGCACGTCCGGGTGGGCGAGACCGTGGGTATCCTGCGCTGCAAGGTTGGAGTAGAGGTGTGGGGCACGCTGGCCGAGCAGGTCCTGGTGCCCATGGAAAGTGTGACCCGAGTCCCCCGCGGTTGGTCCCTCGAAGAGATGGCCGGTGCCCCGTTGGTTTTTCTGACGGCCTGGCAGGCGCTAACGCAGTGGAACAACCCTCCGGCGCCTCCTTCCGCGGGATCAGTCCTCCTCGTGACGGGTGCATCAGGCGGCGTCGGCGTGGCGTCGGTGCTACTGGGGAAATCGATGGCTCTCACCGTGGTGGCCTTGTCACGCAGCGAGGAGAAGCGCGCCAGACTGAAGACACTCGGGGCAGATGTCGTGTGTGATTCAACGGACAAGAATCTGGTGAAGGCCGTGACGGCGGCGATCAGTCCGAAGCGAGTCGACCTAGCCGTCGACAGCGTTGGGGGTGCGCTATTGACCCGGGTGATCGCCATGCTTGGTTATGGCGGCCGGATCAGCGTGGTTGGCAGGAGTGGGGGAACCGTGCCGGAGTTCAACACAGCGAGCCTGTTGTTCCGCCGGAATCGGATTGGCGGGATTTCGGTTGGAGACTATACGGCGCAGCTCGCACACGCGGCATGGGAGGAGATTGTCGGTCGACTGAATGCCATGGGAAGACGGCCAATAGTGGACGTCATTGTCCCGTTCGAAGAGGTGAAGAGGGGCTTCGTGCGATTGGCAGAGGGGCCCATGGGAAAGGTGCTGGTGCGCGTGGCGGGTTAAGAGCACCCTGGCCGAGGATCCTGTCATGGAGACACTGCAAATGTGGCTGGAGGATCGTCAAGGCCCCATTCACAATTCTCACGTACCAGCCCATGTCCGTGAATCAATGTCCAGCAGACATTGGCGTATCCTTTTGAACGGCCCCAAAACAAAACTTTATGATACCCTTCCCCACATGCTGACCAAGGAAGCACAGGGAAGGGAGGGAGGATGATACGAACAACCACCGGCGTTTGGAGTTTTGTCCAGGCGCTTACCGTACTGGCACTGGTCGTGTCGTCCGCAGACGTTGCCAACGCGCAGGACACCTGGCAAACGGGTATGTCGGTGTACCATTCCAGCGGCGATTATGGAACCGGGTCCACCACCACCATTACGGCTGTGCCGCTCTCGATTCGCCGTTTGTTTCAGGACGGAGACGTGACACTGATTGTGCCGTTTCTGAGTGTAACCAGTGATTGCAGCGTCACCCTGCTCAGCGGCGAGCCCAACCAAACAGGCGGCACGTGTCCCCAGACCACAATCACCACCAAGAACGGAAAACAGGAGCTTTCACGAATCCGCCCGACCACCACGACCGAGAGCGGGATCGGAGATGTAGTCCTCCGAGCCCGCTACTATGTCGTCGATGAACATGGCTTGGTGCCGACGGTGGCGGTCACGGCCAAAATCAAGTTTCCAACGGCGGATCGGGACCGTGGATTAGGCACGGGAGAGTTCGATGAGGGATTAGGCCTTCAGGTGTCCAAGAAGCTGACGGAGGCCTGGATCAGCTTTATGGATCTGGGATACACCAATCTCGGGAATCCACCTGGGGTTACACTGCGAAACCAATGGAACTACGACCTAGGGGTGGGGTACTACTTCACCAAAGCCCTCTTGGCCAGTGTCTTTTATGAAGAATGGACCGCGGTGATCAGTGGCCTGCAAAACCCTCGGGATCTGTTGGTCGCGATGAATTACACCGCGAGTTCCACGTGGCGGTTCAATAGCTTCATCGCACGGGGGCTGTCGGATGGGGCCCCGGATTGGGCGTTCACCGTTGGGCTCAATGCGCGGTTTTAGCGGCGTCCCGTCAACGAATACTCGAAAACATGCGGGGCGTGCTGGTTTGATCCAGCACGCCCCGCCCCTAATCAACCCTTGACGAGGGATTAGCGATGCATCCGTTCCGGTCGCTCCGGATGCTCTGGCCGTTGCGGATGGTCAGGCCGCTCCACCCGCTCCACCTGCTCGACTTTCTCTACCTTCTGTGTGTGGTCTTGATGCTGTATGCGGTCTTGATGGAGATCTCGGACCAGCTCGTGTCGAGTATGTTCCGCGGCGCTGACCACCGGGCCGAGCTTAAACCCCAAATCCTTCGCAATCTTACCCCAGCCTTCTTTATCTGCCCGAAGGCTATCCATCTTCTGTAACGCATCCGTCATGGTGGGATAGGTTTTGGGGTCCGTTTGGGTTAAATGCTGCGCCATCGCTAGCTGGATAGTGACGCCGCCCCAGCCCTGCTTCGTCCGCAAGTCCTCGACAGTTTTCGGGGTCACATTGAATTCCTTGGATAACACTTGCAGCTGAGTCCCCGATGCCTTCGAGGCCATGTCCTTATCAATATCCTTGGCGACCGCTGCAACACGCGCTTGGTCGGCATCGGTTTGAGCCAAGACGGTCGAGATCGGAAGCACCATAAGGAGCAAAATCCCGATGACCGAACTCGTGTAGATGAAAGGCTTCATGGGTTCCTCCTTGTCAAAGGACCACTCAACTCTTTTTCTACCATAACCTGGGATACGGCCTTGTTCAATAAGGGTGGCGTTTAAAAAACAAAAACGTTGGAGACTGTGAAATACACAAAAATTCATCACTTTCTGGTTTTGCCTTGCTCACAAAAGCTCAGCCATCATTCGTCTGCTCTGGTTAAGCACTGTCTAGGAATGGGACCACCGTCAGTCCCCTCTGTGCGCGCGAGGGGAGAAGTTCGCACAGGTGATGAGCCTCATGCGCGGTGGGGAGGTCAATGCCATTGCTCCGAAAAACCTAACTCAGACTTTGTGGGTGCGCGTCGGTGCATTCCGCTAGGGGGCCCTGGGTTAACGCACAAGCTATGACGAACGGCTCGAATG
>DATEPD010000181.1:0-5059 GCA_035273365.1 Nitrospiraceae bacterium
ATCAGCGTGGGTTTCGCCAGTACGATTCCCGGCCGAAACACTTCCCCTATTGATCTGATCAAGGCGGCGGATCAAGCGCTGTATCAAGCCAAGCAGGAAGGCCGCAATCGGGCCAAACAAGCCAGCACACTCTCTCTCGTCCCGCACTCTCACGAAGACTAACCGTCCCTTTCTCGCTATGACCATGCCAGGGCCTCGACGAGATGTGCAGACGGCGATTGGCGTGACGGTCACCACAATTCTCTCTGCAAATGTGTTTCTATTCCCGTCTCCGAACTCTCCACACGACGTGCATGCCGTTGTCAGCGAGAGTGTGTGCAGCAATGGCTAAAAAAGGATCCTCGATTCGAGTGAATCGCGCGGTCAAGCGCCAACCAAAACCTCCTGCTGCCCGTCGTTCACGGACCTCACTGCCATCCCAACGGCAACGACTCACTTCCTTACGCGTAGAACCAACCAAAAAGCAGGGACGCCGCACGGATCGCACTCAAGCGATCACCCAAACGGAACTGGCTTTGCAGAAAAGTGAGCAGCGGTTTCGCATGTTGGTGGAAGCGACAAGCGATTGGGTCTGGGAAGTCGATGAGCACGGGGTGTTCACATACAGCAGCCCAAACATTTGCGATATCCTCGGGTATGAACCGGAGAAAGTGCTCGGCAAAACGCCGTTCGATTTGATGCCGTCAGACGAGGCCCGTCGCATCGAAGCCCTGATTGCCCCCATCGTGGCCGCACGACAATCGTTTCGTGGTATTGAATCCGTCTACCTGCATAGAGACGGCCGCCGTATCGTCCTTGAATGTGGAGGAGTGCCCGTGTTCGATGGCGGTGGGAGGTTCAGAGGATACCATGGCATTGATCGAGACATTACGGACCGCAAACGAGCGACAGATGAGGCGAGACACAATCATGCCCTTCTGGCCTCCATTATCGAAAACATCCCTGACATGATTTTCGTCAAGGATGCCAAGACCCTGAAGTTCGTGCGCTTCAATCAAGCCGGTGAACAATTGTTGGGCTATCCCCGGGAAAATCTCATCGGCAAAAGCGATTACGACTTCTTCTCCAAACAGGAAGCCGATTCGTTCACGGCCACGGACCGCCACGTATTGCAACATGGGCACCTCCTCGATATTCCGGAAGAACCGGTCGAAACTCGGCAGAAGGGGAAGAGGCTCCTCCATACCAAGAAGGTCCCGATTAACGGCGCCGATGGCGTGCCCCAGTATTTGCTAGGCATTTCGGAGGACATTACCGAACGCAAACACATCGAACAGATTGAACGAGAGCGGGCGCGGGTGTTGGAACAGCAACAGGTGGCGTTGTGTGAACTCGCTAAACACGATGTGATTTATGCAGGAAATCTCGAAGCGGCATTGCGGATAATCACCGAAACAGGAAGCCGAGTGCTCGGAGTGGAAAGGGCTAGCATTTGGACGTTCAACGAACAAGGGACTGGGTTGGAACTGCTCGACCTCTACGAGCGGACCCCGGACCGGCACACAACCGGTTTTACTCTGGCCGCGCAGGACTACCCGGCTTACTTTCAAGCTATCGTACATGAAGAGCATGCGATCGCTGTCCATGATGCTCATGCAGACGTCAGGACCAGGGAGTTTTCTCAATCCTATCTGACCCCGCTCGGAATCGGAGCCATGTTAGATGCGCCGGTTCGACGCAGGGGGGAAGTCGTCGGTGTGCTCTGTCACGAGCATGTCGGTGGGCTGCGATCCTGGACAATGGAAGAAGTCTATTTTTCCAGTTCGCTGGCCACATTTATGACCCTCGTACTGGAAGCGCGCCAACGCCGGGAGGCTGAGCAAGCACTCGTCCTCGCCAAGGAAGCGGCAGAAGTTGCCAGCCGGGCAAAGAGTGAGTTTCTGGCCAGTGTCAGTCATGAGATCCGAACGCCCATGAATGCGATTATTGGGATGGCGGATCTGCTATGGGAAACGAATTTGACTCCCGATCAGCGGAAATACTTGCGCATTTTCCGCCGTGCCGGTGGAAATCTTTTGTCTCTGATCAACGACATTCTCGACTTGTCGAAAGTCGAGGTCGGCCACCTGGAACTGGAATCAACCGACTTTGATTTGAGCGACTTGGTTGAAAAAGCCATTGAAATACTGGCCATGCGAGCCAATGAAAAAGGCCTTGAACTAGCTTGCCATCTTTCGCCTGAGGTCCCACGCGCGGTGATCGGAGACCCCAACCGACTCCACCAGATCCTCATCAATCTCATCAGCAACGCGATCAAATTTACCGACAGCGGGTCCGTCACGGTTCGAGTCATGCGGGATCCGGAACTCCCCTTGCCCGGCGCCATTCGATTTACTATCAGCGATACAGGGATCGGCATTCCATCCAACAAGCTCGCTGCCATTTTTGAAAGCTTCACGCAAGCGCATGCCTCAGTAACGCGCAAGTATGGGGGAACCGGTTTAGGCCTGACTATTTCAAGACAATTAGCCGAACTCATGAATGGGCGAATCTGGGTAGAGAGCACGCTCGGAGAGGGCAGCAGGTTTCATTGCTGCGTGCAACTCACTGTGCAGCCCAACCCGATTTCCACACAACACGAGAATGTCCAGGTCAAACTTCGAGGTGTCAAAACTCTTGTGGTCGATGACCATGCCACCAATCGCCTAATACTTCGGGAAACCTTGTCTGCCTTGGGAGCAGAGGTGACGGATACTGCGTCTGGTCACGAGGCCATAGAAGAATGGCGGCGAGCATCCACTTCTGTACGACCCTACGAACTCTTGTTGCTTGACTGTCGCATGCCGGAAATGGATGGGTTTCAGGTCGCCGAAGAAATCAGACGGGCCGGCATTCCTCAGGGCCTGACAATTGTGATGCTGGCCTCTCACCATTGGGCCGACGATATTGCCCGCACCTACGATATGGGGCTGGGCGGCTATTTGATCAAACCCATCAGGAAATCGGATCTGCTCCAGACTATCAGCATCGCCCTCGACCGTTCTAAGGGCATCCAACATCCGACCGGTTCAGCACCGGCGGATACCACCCCTCCTACCGAAGTCAGGGCCCTTCGCATCTTATTGGTCGAAGATTCGTCAGACAATCAGGTGCTGATCCGTTCCTATTTGAAGCAGACTCCTCATCGCCTTGATATCGCGGATCACGGAGGCATTGCGTTGGAATTATTCAAGAATGGCTACTACGACCTCATTCTGATGGATATGCAGATGCCGGTAATGGATGGCTATGAGGCCACTAAAGCGATCCGAGCCTGGGAGCGCGAGCGCGACCTTCCCCCCACCCAGGTGATTGCCTTGACAGCTCTGGCGCTGAAAGAAGATGGGGTGAAGATTCTCGAAGCCGGCTGCAATGCCCATATGACCAAACCCATCAAGAAGCACACTCTCCTGGAGGTCCTCCAGGCTTGTACGATCCGGTGCATGTCATGAACACGGGGCCGAACAACAACGTCGAGAACGTGATCACGGTGTACATCGACCCGGGCATTGAAGACATTGTTCCAGGATTTTTGGAGAATCGTCGGCGTGACGTGCAGACGCTGGAAACAGCCTTGCAACACAACGATCTCAAGACGATCCGTGTCATTGGTCACCGCATGAAGGGAGACGGAGGAGGTTATGGGTTTGACGCAATCAGTGTAGTGGGAGCTGCCTTGGAGCAAGCGGCAGCGCGGGAAGACCGGGACGGAATCCGGCGATATACCGAAGAACTCATCGACTTTCTTGCCCGCGTCACCGTGGTGTACCGGAGGTGAATTCTGAAGGAGCCGATTCGATGCGCTCATTTCATAAACCAATACGCTGGCGGGAGCACAGGCAAAGAAATCGTAGATAAAGGGAAAGCATTCGTTGGCATCCGCTTTCACATTCAAGGGGTTGCTTCGACAACCTAGAAGACGTCCGACCCAGCATTTAGGAACCCATTTCCGCCATTCTGCTCCAGCCCATTGCGCACCGCGCCGATTGCCTGAATGATATTGGCAGCGTCGAAAATCCGAAACTCTGGATTATCGTCGATGATCAATAGCTTCATTGGTCGCCCGTACCTATTTCCGTCGTTCTATGAACCAGCCATCGTAAACACTATGCTAATGGGTGAAACTTCATAGACTCACACCCAGGGGGCTGCCGATTCCGATGATACCCGTCAGCGCATCACCACATTGTTCCGATCGGCCAGTTAAGAGTGGCTTGGTATCGTGCCTCAACATGTATGAGGGTGTTGTGATAGTATGTGTAGCGAAATGAAGAGACCGCCCATGAGCGGCCGACATGCCAATCAGACCCCGGCGTTCCATCATCGCTCTGGGCACACAGACTCACCTCAAATTATGTCAAGGAGGCGCCGTGTCCACCATTGAGAAATCCATTGAAATCAACGTGCCTGTGTATGTCGCCTACAGTCAGTGGACGCGCTTTGCGGAATTTCCCCGGTTCATGGAAGGTGTTAAAGAAGTCAAGCAGCTCGATGCCAAACGGCTGCATTGGAAAGCAGAGATCGCAGGCCGGGACACCGAGTGGGATACGGATATCACAGAGCAGACGGCGGACCAGCGTCTCGCGTTGACCAATCGAGACGGCGCCATCAAAGGAATGGTCGCAACATTTCAGGAACTTTCGAATGACAGATCAACGGTCAGGCTCCAAGTCGAGTATAACCCTCAGGGTGCCGTCGAGCCTGTCGGAGATGCATTGGGAGTGGTGTCTTTGCGAGTCCAAGGAGATTTGGAGCGATTCAAGGGACTCGTTGAAAAACGTTGGGTCAGGCCAGGTCGCGAGACAATCTTCGATAATTTCCCTATGTAAGCGATCGACGTGATCTGACGGATACAACTTCCCCCTCGTGGTCAAGCCTGGCAACACTTTTCAGGTACCTTCGCGATCCTATCTGCCCATCAGCATCAGTCTTTGCTCACATTGGGATAGACCTCTTTCAGACATACTTGGCAGATACCATGACTAAACTCAGCCTCTGAATGGTCTCGGATGTATTCCTCTAGCCGTTGCCAATCTCCGGTGTCGGTCCGCACCCGCTTACATTGGGCACAGATCGGAAT
>DATEPD010000182.1:0-3483 GCA_035273365.1 Nitrospiraceae bacterium
TTGATCATTGTATAGAACGTGGCTGTCTCATAGACTTGAGGCGGAGTCAGACGCAAGAGCCCTGCAATTTCCTTCATCGCCCCCTCGGACACGAAGCCCTCCTCCTGTTGCGCCAAATACAGCAATGGAATCAATGCCGAGCGCTTCACCGGATACCGGCTAATAATCTCATCAATCTCTTTCTGATACTTTTCTTTCAGCATTCTCTCCACCACCCCAACAAGACGAGGCTGGAGCCAGTGTGTCCCGACGTGCGCGCGTCAAACGAGTCCTTCCGAGGCGCGCGTTCCGCGAGCACTGCGGACACCTGGCTCATAAGCCTCATCGATCGCACTCTCCCATCACGACATCGTAGGTCCCGAAGATCGTAATGATGTCGGAAATCAGGTAACCTCTCGCCATGTGATCGAAGGCACCCATGTGGACAAACGAAGGCGAGCGAATCTTCAGCCGGTAGGGACGAGCGCTACCGTCGCTGACGATGAAAAATCCCAACTCGCCCTTTGGAGCCTCTGTCGCACAGTAAGTCTCGGCCTTGGGCGGCTTGAGGCCCTGAGTGTAAATGATGAAATGATGGATCAAGCTTTCCATATCCCGCATGACCAGTTCCTTGGGCGGGGGGATATGCTGCGGCGCCTCGGCCATGATCGGCCCCTCCGGCATCTGATCGAGACATTGCGCGATGATCCTCGCACTCTGGCGCATTTCTTCCATACGGATCCAATAGCGGTCGTAGGTGTCCCCATTCCTACCGATCGGCACATCCCAATCGACCTTGTCGTATACGCCGTAGGGTTCGGCCTTGCGGACATCGTATGCGACACCCGACCCGCGCAGGACCGGCCCAGTGCAGCCGAAACTGATCGCGTCCTCGGCGGAAAGCACCGCCACGTTCCTCGTGCGGCCAAGCCAGATGCGATTGGACGCGATGAGCGAATCGTATTCCTTGACCTTTTCGGGAAAGACCTCGAGGAACGCTTTCATCCGTTGGACCAACTCAGGGGTAAAATCGCTATCGACACCGCCGATGCGATAGTAGTTCAAGGTCAGGCGAGCTCCGCAGAGTTTTTCGAACATGTCGAGCAGTACTTCGCGCTCCCTAAAGGTCCAGAAGAACACGGTCATGGCGCCGATATCGAGTGATTGCGTGCCGAGCCAAAAGAGGTGCCCTGCAATGCGTTGCATTTCGGCCACGATGGTCCGGATGTATTCGGCCCGGATCGGCACCGTGATCTCGAGGAGTTTTTCTACCGCACGCACATACGCGTAGTTATTGGACATGGCACAGACATAGTCGAGCCGGTCCGTATGTGGGATGATCTGCATATACGCAAGCCCCTCGGCTAATTTCTCGACACCTCGATGCAGGTAGCCGAGGTCCGGCGTAGCTTTCACAACCCGCTCTCCGTCTAACATGAGCACGACGCGCAACACACCGTGGGTGCTTGGATGCTGTGGCCCCATGTTCAGGAGCAATTCCTCTTTTCGTCCGAGGTCTGGGGTGGCAGGCTTGGCTCGAAAGGCATTTTTTTGCTCCTCGGGAATCTCGCCTTCGATGACGCCGACCGGGGTCTCGTCGAATCTCGGAATGAAGTCAAACTGGCTCCGCCAGCCACGTCCTTCCGTCGGAAAGTCTTTTCTCAAGGGGTATCCCTCGGCATAATCCTCTGGCAGCAAAATACGCCGCAGATCGGGATGGCCGGAAAAATGAATGCCCATCATGTCGTAGACTTCGCGTTCGAGAAATTCGGCCCCCTTCCAGATTCCGGTGAGCGACGCGACCGTCGGATCGTCCTCCGCGATGCGCGTCTTCAGGCGAAGACGCTGTTGGAGGGGGAGCGAATGTAAGTGGTAAACAACTTCGAACCGCAGCTGATCTTCGGGATAGTCGACCGAGCAGATATCGGTCAGATGGTCGAAGGCTGCTTCCGGGGCATCGTGCAGATAACGCGCAATATCCAGTAGGCGCGCGGCATCTATGGAGACAGCCGTCTCGGCACGTGCAGCATCGACGCGGGTCGAAAGGATCGCCTCAGGGAATTTTGTCTTCAGGCTGTCAAGTAGTGCTTGCATGGTTCTTGTTTGCGAGACGGGCGCGACCCGGTCGTCTCGAATTTCTCGCTCGTCTCGCGGTTTACTTTACGAACACCTTCTCCCGCTGAATTTTTTCCTGTAACTTCAACAGCCCATCGAGCAACGCTTCAGGCCTGGGTGGACAGCCCGGCACATAGACATCGACCGGAATAATCTGGTCCACGCCCTGGACCACCGCGTAACTATTGTAGTGGTTGCCCGAGGTGGCGCAGGAGCCCATAGAAATGACATAACGTGGTTCCGGCATCTGGTCGTAGATACGGCGGATCACCGGCGCCATCTTGCGCGCCACTGTGCCGGCGATGATCATGAGATCAGCCTGCCGTGGTGAAGCCCGAAAAACGCCGGCGCCAAAACGTTCCAGGTCGTACCGCGACGACGAAGTCGCAATCATTTCAATGGCGCAACAGGCGAGGCCAAAGGTCATTGGCCATAAAGCCGACTTGCGCGCCCAATTCACAACCGCATCCAGATTCGTCGTCAGAATATTCGCTTCAAGCTGTCTCTCCGGAAAACTCATCTTTGTACCGTTATTCCTTAAACGTCATTGGTCAATCGCAAGAAATATTTCCGTCCGGACCTATTCCGGTTAACGACTCTCATGTAACGTCCTTGCTAATCCCACTCCAGCGCCCCCTTCTTCCATGCGTACCAAAATCCGGCCAGTAGGATAAGAAGAAAGACCATCATTTCTATGAGTCCCAGCAGGCCGAGTGATTGAAACCTCACGGCCCAGGGGATCATGAAAATGACCTCGACATCGAAAATGACGAACAGCATCGCGATGATGTAGTAACGCATCGGAAACTGGATGCGCGCGTCGGAAAACAGTGGACTCCCGCTCTCATAGGGGGCCATTTTGGCTCGATAGGGACGACTCGGTCTGATTAACGAGCCGATGAGCAGCGTGCCTGCAACGCTGACAAGTGCAATGCCGAAAAATATGAGAATCGGTATGTAGTTCTCAGGAATGGCGGTGTTGCCCATGCTAGCTCCGTTCAGCACATAGCGTGAATCGTGAAACGTGGCTCGCCCAATAGAAGGTCATCATTCCCTTCTATTTATTGTACTGAAGAATGCGCTGCCAGCGCCGAGCCGAAGAATGGTTTGAATTTCAAGCCATCTAATTCCGGATAATGTATGCCCTTGTGTTGAATGAGCACCTTAAACGTGCTGCCCATACCATCTGGCCTCAGGAGGTGAATCGCGCTGAGAAATTCCGGGCTCTCTGGCTTCAATTCCTCAATTATCTCTTCAACGCCGAGCCCCATTAAAAAACTCATTTGGTTTGTGAACCCTGTTACGTGGAGTCCCTGCTCCTCTCCAACGGCAGCTAGGGTCGAAAAATCCACGTGGGCAGTCATATCCTGCTCGCCGACTCGAATGAAC
>DATEPD010000183.1:0-6341 GCA_035273365.1 Nitrospiraceae bacterium
CTGATGGTGTGCCAGGTCCGATCCTGATCCTCGTAGGGCAAATCTTTTTGACTGACATGCTGGTGAAATCTGAGTGCTCCTTCAAGCACCGACCGGATGGTCTCTCCCTCGGCAAAGACGGATGCGTATGAGTTTCCGAGCAAATCCTTCGCCGATCGTTTGAGTACTGCCTCTGCTGTCGGATTGATCGCGGTGATCACGCCGCTGGGATTTACCGTGAGTACGCCACTCGGAATGCTCTGGAGGATCTTCCGTGCCAGTCCCTTCACCTCTTCAAGGGTACTTTTCGCGGTGTCATAGTGGAGAAAGGTAATAACCGCCGCGATGCCGATCGCACTCACCAAAAATACCAGCAGCGTCACGATGATCAGGTCGCTGCGGGACTGCCAGAGCGCCGGAAACAACTCCGTGGGAACTGTCTTGCCTTGAGCAAAACCCTGCAGAAGGAGATTTTGCTGCTCCAGACTAAAGAGCAAAATGACGGACACGACCAAGGCCAGAATCAAAACGACGGACACGATGAGCCGATAGGGAATCTTTCGGAAGAAGGTGGCTTCTGGAGTAGGTCTAAACATTGCCGTGTCACGTAGAAGGATGGAACCGCAAATATGGAGCACGCAGAGTTGTGGCTGTATACCGGTGGTGTCTCGCTTTACATGTGGCTAGGATCAAGAGTCAGGAGGGATGATGGACTTTACGCTGGAGGGTTGGCTGTACCGTCAAGCAGGTTCCGTACGGTGCGCAACAAGGCATCCGAGGCAAACGGCTTCTGCAGAAACGGCTCCTTGCTTCTGGCCAACCCTGCAGTGATAAGCGTATCGTCAGGATAGCCCGACACGTAGAGCACCTTCGTCGACGGACGGCTTGTCACGACCTGACGAGCCAACTCTCGTCCATTCATGTGCGGCATGATGAGATCCGTCAAAAGCAGGTGAATGGGTCCAGAGTACTCCTGGCAAATACGCAGGGCCTCTTCACCATGACCGGCCGCCAATACCGTATAACCAGAGGCTTTAAGAAGTCCGCACTCAAGAACGCGAACCTGCGCTTCATCTTCCACCACAAGCACAGTCTCCGAACCTGTTGCAGCAGTCGGCATCGGTTTAGAAGATAGTGGCACCTCTGCGGGCTCGACCGCACATGGCAAGTATATTTTGAACGTGGTCCCAACGCCTGGTGTGCTGGAGACCAGGACATGGCCACGACTTTGTTTCACGATACCATGGACGATGGAGAGTCCCAGCCCGGTCCCTTTGCCAGGCTCCTTTGTGGTAAAGAAGGGCTCGAAGAGCTTTGAGAGAGTGTCCTTATCCATGCCGCATCCGGTATCAGTGACCGAGAGGATCGAATAATGTCCTGGATGGAAATCCAGATGGTGCCGGGTAAATATCTCATCAAGTTCAATGTCGGCGGTCTCGATCGTCAGCGTTCCCCCTTTGGGCATGGCGTCTCGCGCATTCACGGCCAGATTCATCAAGACCTGTTCCAACTGTGCAGGATCGGCTTTGACCGACGCAATGTCGGGCTCTAAAATTGTGACGAGTTCAATATCTTCTCCGATCAACCGCCGTAACAATTTCTCCACGTTCGCGACGATGTCGTTCAGTTTCACAATCCGAAGGTCAAGCACTTGCTTCCGGCTGAATGTCAACAATTGGGACGTAAGACTCTTGGCCCGGTCTGCAGCCTTCAGAACTTCCTCTGCATGTGCCCGTACAGACGCCTTCGGATCGACGGTCATCACGATCAGTTCACTATAGCCTCGAATGACGGTGAGCAGATTGTTGAAATCGTGAGCAACCCCTCCAGCCAGCCGGCCAACGGCTTCCATCTTTTGAGCCTGTTGAAGTTGCACATCCTTCACGCGTAAGGCCTCGAAGGTTTTCGATTGATCAATGGCGGCGGCGGCAATGGCACTGATCACAATCAACGTATCGAGATCGTCGCGATTGACCGGTCCCGCGGTCTTATTGAGTATCTCCATTACGCCTATCGGACTTCCCCCGTGCCGCATCAACGGCACGACAATCATATCGTGAGATTGATATCCCGAGAGCGCATCTGTGACCGTATAGTGGCGCGCGTCCTGTTGCACCGTAGAGATCACTTCTGGTTTGCCAGAAGCGAAGACTGCACCCGCAATTCCCTCATCCCAAGGAATACCTATCTCTTGCAGCGCATTAGCCGTCTCACCGACGACATAGCGAAATACCAATTGTTTGGTCTCAGCATTCGCGAGTAAGACGGACCCCGCGTCAGCCCCAATCACGTCAAGTGCCGCATGCAGGGTTTGACGAATCATGTCGTCAACGTTTGTATATTGAAACAGAGCTTCGCTCAGCTGACGAATCGCTTTCAATGTAGAGGGCATCTGCTCTCTCCGAACTTGAAGGTTATAGAACCCACCATCAGCCCTGTAGCCCCGCTGTAGAATGTAGATCGAGTGATTAGAGGACTACGTCTCTTCACACAGTTTACAAGAACGACCCCGCACTCCTAAGACATTTAAGAAATTATATCAGGCTGCGACCTGAGTGTTCTGATGGTTCACGGCGGGATTGCACGGTCATTCCAGACTTTCGCTTTCACGACATACAGCCACATTCGCGATGGAATGGGAACAACGTGGAGAGGATCTGTACAAGGTACAACGTCTGCTCGGTTACAGACCATCACATTGACGCAATGATCTTCGCATCATTCGCCTGAGAGTGTGAGGGAGGTGTGAACGTCTTGGATGGGCCGCGCAGCCACAGCGAGTTACCGCAAATTTAGCCCAGGGGGAAATTTGTGAGTGTGGCTATCTCTGCTTGCCGCGTGGTTGCGCTCCTGTGTCGATTTCCCGCTTGGGTAAGAAGAGGTTGACTGTTTGCTGTGGAGTTTATTGAGGAAGGCCAGGAGAGTTAGCAAGCACGTCGTCCCAAGCCAACCTACAGATCACGCGACAGTCGCCCATGATGGACTATGGCCCGACGTTTTTTGTCCAGATCCCTGCGGACCATTGAAGTGGCCTCATTGAATAGGAAACGAAATGATAATCCCTCCCATTACATCGTAGAGCTTGTAGTCTCGCTTCGCGCTGAGAGGATGACTGTTATGGCACGCGACACAGGCCATGGTGACGGCTCGATCCGCAAATATGGCCTTGAAATAACGTCTGTCACCTTCTGCAATAATTCCTGTATAGGGCTTCCGGGGATCCTTCGCCACTGATTCCAGGCCCGCTCGTTCGAACTGATCCGCGGGCCCGTTCCTTGTGTAAATCGGCCCCAGACTGGTCAGTCGGATACGAAGACCGAGGCCGAGCCCCTGAACCTCTTGGCCTGCCATTTGTAACATTTGAGCCGGAAGAGGCAACGCCTTCTTCCCTTTCCAATCTTCTGCCGACACCGCGACCTTGAGATCCTGCAGCCGCTCGACGACATGGGTGGAATAGATGCTCCGATCGGCCTGAATGACCGCATGAATGTATTCTGCCACCGCTTCCGGTGGGATTCCCACCATCTCTCCGGCCCGCGCAGCATCCACTGAGACACCGGCGAGCATGATGGCGCAGAGTCCGCCAAGGATCCGTCCGGCTGCTCTCTCGATCATGGCCACCCTCCTCATTCGCTCTCTGAGACAGAACTTGCTCAGAAGAGCACGTCGTCATCGGGATCATTGCATCCCTCACCGCCTATCTCCGTCGCATCTCTTGCATTCCTCGATCCTGCCACTATGCCTCACAAGTCCCGAAGTCCGGTTACTTGGATGATTCTTTCGCATCCAGGATAAAGATCTCGCCTCGCATGGTGTCATCAAGGAACTTTCCATGGATATTGCACCAGAAATGAAACCGATCAAAGCTGGCGTCCGGGATGCTAAAGTGGAGCGTGACACTGTCTCTCGGTTCAACTCGAACCCCGAACGCAGTGAGGGTATACACGAGGGTCGCCCGACCTGAGATCTGAAAGTCCTCCGCCTTCATGAGCAATGGCGAGACGAACTCATGCGCCACTTCGTCCTCGTTGCGGAGCAGGATGACAAGGTCCATCCCGGCTTTGAGGGAAAAGGTTGGATTCGGTAGAGGGTTCCCTGGTTGTGTGCCTTTCATCACGTGAAAGCCTTTGTTCTTCATCACAAGGACCACATCAGGGTCATTCAGCAGATCCTCGGCCGAACCTATTCCGCCCATCCCTATCCCAAACGCGAGCGGGATCACGAATGCGATCAATGGCAATCGTGACAGCATGGTGTCCACTCTTCCTTTTTGTTCACGACTGCACTCCGTGGTGAAGAGCCTGCCTTTGATGTATCTTCGCAACTGATTGTACCCCTCCATATCAGGAACCAGGTCGATCATGGGGTAAGATGCTTCCCTCTGACGTTTACTAGAGGGGCCGAAAAGAACGTTGGACGCGTGACGGCAGCAGGTTGCCCGAATCGGTCGGGCGACCTGGCGTCAGGTGACCTGTACCTTCATCGCCTTATCCGCCGCCAATCTCACCCCTGGTCTCGATGATCAGCAATTCCCCGCGCATTTTTTGCCCATGCTCCTTCCCGTGGACATTGCACCAGAAGACATCATAACTGGATTCCGCAGCGCCATACTGATCCTCCTTCGCCACGGGGACATTAAAATCAATGGTCACGGTTTGTCCTGGATCGATGCGAAGTCCGGAGGCTCGTGCGGTCTTGACCACGGTGGCGTTGCCCGAAATGCGGAAAGGGACATCGCGGAAGAGTGTGGACATAAACTCATGCGCCACGAGATCCCGATTGCGAAGTTGAATGACCGTCGGCGTTCCCGCCATGAGAGTAAAACCACGCGCTGTCCCCCCTTTTGTGACGTAAAAGGCTTTCTCGCTGATTTCAATGGCTACGTCAACGTCTCCTAATCCGGCTTCACCAACCGTCGATTGCACCTTGTCCTCAACCGGCCCAGCACTCGCTGTCGCAGCGAAGGCGAGCGCGGCAACGAGTCCACCTATGACGCGGAAGTAACGCATAGTTCATCCCTCCTTGCTAAAAATTGTTTTGCCCCATCTTTCTGTCGTCGCTTGCACGTCGAGACTGACCGCCCGTGCGGACGCTTCAAGGTTTCGAACATTTTCGGCCAATACTTTTTCAGATGGTCGAGGAATCGCGACCCGAGACTCTTAAACACGTCCCCCTGAGACCTCCTGATCTCAACCCCATGCTGGCAAGCTATCGCCCTTCGATGCGCCAGCCTGAACTATACGGATTGGTTGGGCTGTCCGATCGATAGGGAATTCCTGCGTCATGCAAATTATTGAGCGACTCTGATGAATAAGGATCCCATAGCGGCCGTAGGGATTACTCACAGAATCCGGATCGTAGGGGTTCATGTTCAGCTTGCCACGATGATTCTGCCGGTCATAGAGCCGTGGTGTGTCGGTGGCGAACGGATTCGTCGCCGATCGATTGCTGAACGGCCTGCCGTAGGGACTGTAGGAATTATTGATGCCGGCAGACTTGAAGAGGTTGCTGGCTCCGAAGGGATTGGATATCGAGGCAGAATCACATGGGTTAGCACTCAGCTCGCCGAGATAGTCGGCGGAGGCAAAGAGAGGAAACAGCAGGAGCGAAAGGAGAAGAAGCAGCATCGGGCCCTCCTCCGGAACCATCGGCTCGGCTGTAGGCTACTCCACTCAAGAGAACACTGCAAGCGATCAATGATGCCGGCTCCTGGAATCGGTTCCTGATACCGTTTTCGCTTCCGATGTCATCGACGATGTCTGAGAAATTGGTTCCTGACAGCTTATCCTTTCCAAGCGCGAGCGGGATCACGAATGCGATCAATGGCAGTCGTGACAACACGTTTGTCCACTGTTCCTTGATCATTGGGCAAGATGTTTCCATCTGAGGTCATGCACGAGAGGGGACGAGGAGGGAGTTGAAAGCGTGAAAGCCATCAGGTCGCCCGATTTGATCGGGCGACCCGGCGTCAGCCTGTACCTTCATCGCGTTATCCGCCGCCGATCTCTCCCCTGGTCTCGATGATCGCCAATTCCCCGCGCATCTTTTGTCCATGCTCCTTCCCATGGACATTGCACCAGAAGAGATCATACATGGATTCCAGGGCGCCATATTGATCCGGCTTCGCCACGGGGGCGGTAAACTCCAGGGTCACGGTCTGCCCGGGATCGATGCGCACGCCGGAGGCGCGTGCTGCCTTGACCACGGTGGCATGGCCCGAAATGCGGAACGGGACATCCCGGAAGAGTGTCGAGACAAACTCATGCGCCACGAGATCCCGGTTGCGCAGTTCAATGACCGACGGCATCCCGGCCAGGAGCGTAAAGCCCCGCGCGGTCCCCCCTTTGGTGATCTGAAACGCT
>DATEPD010000184.1:0-4215 GCA_035273365.1 Nitrospiraceae bacterium
TTTCACAGCTTGAGTAGAAGTCGTGCGCTGAATCGCGGGCAACAGGCTTGTAGTATACGTGAAGGCACTGCCCTCTCCCGGCACACTCTCCACCATCATGGCTCCACCCATGAGCTCAACCAGTTGGCAACAGATCATCAGGCCCAGCCCTGTTCCTCCGTATCGCCTGGCCGTCGATTCCTCTGCCTGGGCATAGGCTCCGAATAATCTCGTTTGCTGCTCCGGGGTGATGCCGATGCCCGTATCCTTGACCGTCCACTGAAGGACGATGGCGTCCGAATTCTCCTGACGGTACGGCACGGTCTTCACGGATATCTGAATCCCGCCCTGCTCGGTAAACTTGACGGCATTGCCGACGAGATTAAACAGAATTTGCCTCAGGCGAATCGGATCACCGCGTAACACAGCGGGGATATCTGGCGCCAGTTGAACCTGAACGAGCAACCCTTTCTTCTTCGCCGCTTCCGCCGTCAGTGTGACGACGTCCGCAATGAGAGGATGGAGTTCCACGTCGGCGACTTCCAATGACATCTTTCCCGCTTCGATCTTGGAGAAGTCGAGAATATCGTTGACCAGCACTAATAGCGACTCAGCCGACCGGTGCATGGTTTCCAGTAATTGCCGTTGCGGGTCGGTGAGAGAGGTATCCTGAAGCAGTTGTGTACATCCCAACACCCCGTTCATCGGTGTGCGCAATTCATGACTCATCGTGGCCAGGAAGATGGCTTTCGCTCGAGCCGACTCTTCTGCTGCTTCTTTCGCACGCCGCAATGCCACGTCGGCGGAAACATCGGCTCCATACGCTCTGACCTGCTTCACATCCACTAACGGAAAGAAGGACCAAGCCAGCACACGGTCTTCAACGCGATGTTCCAATCGAACGGTAGGTTGCTGCGACTCAAGACAATGATTCAACACCTCCGGCAAATTCGGCGGGAATACGGCTTCCACTCGTCCCTGGATAGAGGTGCCGTAGTTGAGGAGTTCCACCATCGCGGTATTGGCGTAGAGCATGATGCCATCTTCGTCAAACTCCACAATGGGATTCGGCGCATCCTCCGCAAGCCGGGCCACCCGTTGAACATCCCGTTCCGCTTCTCGTTCCACCGTCAGATCGCGACACACGACAACGGCCCCGACACGCTCCGTCCCTTGACACCTGGGCCAGAACGTCGCAGCGATCTCAATACCGGTGCCATCGGCTGGTATCCACTGATGAGGCGATACCATTGTGACCTCACCGGTTCGCACGGTGTGTGCCAATGGACAACCCCGATAGCTTCCTTCCCTTGAGGAAACGCATCCCACCAACTCGTGAAAAATCGAGCCGATGACATCCTGATGACGGCCCACGAGCTGCTGCGCCACGGGATTGAGAGACAAGATCCGGCCATCCCGATCCGTCACAAACATGGCTTCTCCGGAGGCTTCAAAAATGAGAGACGTATCCTCCCGAGTGGGCAACCACGACAGGCTCCCTTTGGGGGCAGGATCAGGGGTGGGATTGATGGAAGGGTTCACGCGCTCACCTGACTCAGAACTGTTGCGACATCGACGACTGCTCGAACCGCATGCCGCACATCACGGATCGTCCTTCCTCCATCTGATACCTGGATTACATCCAATGAAGTCAGTGGGAGACAGCGAGCTTCGATTTCTCCAATTGCGTACATACCGATCATCAGACGTGGGAGAGGAATGGTCCCTTGGGCCATGGGTTAGATCCAATGAGTACGTAGGACATTCATCTCTACTCTATCGGCATCTTATGGTATTTCTTCAGTCCATTTTACCCCGATTTGGAGAGACCATTCTGTAGTTCTGGTCAATATAGTCGATTCTCACACACTCGTTTCCCAGCCACGAGGCAGTGGGAAGTCAAGTTTCACGGTCGATTGACCGATATCTCTCTCGATCGGGTGAAAAGGACTATCCCTGCAAGGAATTGAAGTCGAAGTCTGACCATAAACCTCCTGGAGGTGCCTGATGATCGGGGCTATTCACTCCGCCCTCTCTGGGCTCACCGCATTTTCAACACAGGTCGCCGTCACTGCCCACAACCTGGCCAACATCAATACCGATGGGTTCAAGAAATCTCGAACGGAGTTGATCGCGATGGAGTCCGGAGGTGTGCGCGCGGCGATTCAGAAGATCGAAACAGCCGGGCCTACGATCCTGAACAACACGGGCTATGGCCCCGCTCAGTTGGAATGGTCGAACGTCGATCTCGCAGAGGAAGCCGTCAATCAGATCATCGGTCAGCGAGGGTTTGAAGCCAATATCCAAGCCTTAAAAACCGCCGACGACATGCTGGGTCGCATTCTGGATATCAAGAAGTAGCCACCCCTCTCTATTAAGAGCTGAACCAGTCCACAGAAGGCATGTCGCGTAGCATTCTGCTCGATCAGTATGGTATGTCGAGCACATGGTTAGCCCACGCGTCCTGCTCCTCATCCCTCCGCTCACTCAACTGAATACCCCCTACCCATCCACCGCCTATCTCACAGGGTTTCTCCGTGGTCGTGGAATTGAAGTTTCCCAAGCCGACCTCGGCATCGAAATGGTGCTTCGGATTTTTTGTCGATCCGGGCTCCAGGCCATGTTTGAGCAGATGCGCAAGGGCCAAGATCAATTGCCGGGTGAAGCCAGACAGATGATCGCGATCGAGGCGGCCTATCTAAAGACCATCGAGCCAGTCATTGAATTTCTCCAAGGACGCAATCCTTCACTAGCTTTACTCCTCGCCCGTCCGGGATTTCTTCCCCAAGGCCCCAGATTCGCCGGCATGAAAAGGCGAGCTACGTCGTTACGTGCCCTGTCGGAGCATGATCGCGCCAAACGATTCGCTACCCTGTATCTCGAAGATCTGGCCGACCTGATTCAGGCAACCGTATCTCCTCATTTCTCTCTCAGCCGCTATGCCGAACACATCGCCCGAGCCGCGTCCTCGTTCAACACCATCATCGAGGCGATAGCCGTCCCTCCGACATTGACGGACCAGTTCATGCTCGAATCCTTGCGGGAGCATCTCGATCGCTTCAACCCATCCCTTATTGCTCTCACCGTGCCATTTCCCGGGAACCTCTATGGTGCGTTTCGAATTGCCCATTCGATCAAAATCCAACGACCTGACATCACTATCGCCCTGGGCGGCGGGTATGCCAACACGGAGCTTCGCCGTCTGTCGGACCCTCGCGTGTTCGACTATCTCGATTACGTCACCCTCGACGACGGGGAACGGCCTCTCCTCTCGTTGATCGAACATCTGACAGGGACGAGACCGCGCACGCAACTCTGCCGAACGTTCTATCGGGACAAGGAGCGAGTGATCTTTGCCAATGATACGGCTGATCGGGAGTTCAGCATGGATGAGGTTGGGTGTCCGACCTATGACGGCCTGACCTTGGAGCATTATCTCACGATCTTGGACAGCACGAACCCGATGCATCGTCTCTGGTCGGAAGGCCACTGGAACAAACTCACAGTCGCCCACGGCTGTTATTGGAAGCAGTGTACGTTTTGCGACGTCGGACTCAACTACATCAGCCGATACGAGATGACGCCAACTGATCGGCTTATCCAACAGATCGAGCAACTGATCGCTGAGACGGGTCATCGTGGATTTCATTTTGTCGATGAGGCTGCGCCTCCCGCTGCCTTAAAGTCGCTCGCCTTGGCGCTATTGGAAAAAGGCATCGCCATCTCATGGTGGGGCAATATTCGATTTGAAGAGGCATTCTCGCCCAACCTGTGCCGTCTTCTAGCCGCCTCCGGTTGTATCGCCGTCACGGCGGGACTCGAAGCGGCATCAGACCGTCTGTTGGAGAAGATCAAGAAAGGGATTACCGTCGATCGGACCGCGCTCGTGGCAGCGGCCTTTAAAGACGCGGGCATTCTCATTCATGCCTATCTCATGTACGGTTGTCCTTCTGAGACGGTGCAAGAAACGGTCGACTCACTTGAACGGGTGCGGCAATTGTTCGAAGCAGAGCTGATTCAGTCCGCCTTCTGGCATCGCTTCACCACCACAGCCCATAGCCCGATCGGGCTCCAACCGAGTGCCCATGGATTGCGCATCCTCGGACCAGAATTTCAGGGCTTCGCAGAGAATGATCTCCAGCACGAAGATCGACGCGGCACAACACCGGAATGGCTCGGCGAGGGACTACGACGGTCGATGCTCAACTTTATTGAAGGGCGAGGACTCACACTCGA
>DATEPD010000185.1:0-3717 GCA_035273365.1 Nitrospiraceae bacterium
TTTTGCGTGTACGACATTGTGTTGCCGCTCTTCCAACTCAGCGGTCTCGAGCAGTTCTTTCGGCTTGTCCCCGTTGCAGGCGGCTAGCGTGATACAGAAAACAATGGTCCCTATGTGCATCCATGGTTTCATAGTGTGTCCTATTACTTTCCAAGTTCAGCCGGCAGCTTCCGAAGAAGGCTGAGGTCGAGGTTAAGGTTAAGCGATCCCAGCCTTAGCCTCAACCTTCCCTTAGCTCGGGCGAACTTTTTCAGCATCCTGCTGGATCGATGCCATAGCGCGGTGCTGTAATAGCTTCGCTTCGACAATGCGGGCAACGGCTTGGACTTGTCAAGCGGCTGCGGTCGCGAAATATAAACCCGCAGCCCTGACATCGTGCCGGGTCCAGAACGAATCGTCTCGTCTTGTCGCGCGCGATGGTCTTCACGACGTGAGTCAGATGCTCTTCGACCTGGCGTTCGGGAATGCCCAACATCTGGGCCAGTTGATAGGACGATAGTCTGGCGCCCGTGATCAACTCGATCATGCGTTGACGCGGCGTCCGTTCGAGAGGCAACATGATCCAATATCGTAGGGACTCGCGTGAGAAAAACCAAGTTCAATGTCGCCCACGTTATGCTTGACGATTCGTTGCACAGGCGTGCAGCAGAGGTGTCAAGCATAACGCGGGCGATAGCAAGTTGAATGGCGCCGGTACGTCTGTCAGGATACAGACATCATGCCCGCTTATCCGAATCCTCATTTTGACGAATTGGCCGAGCTCGCGCTGAAACGTGTAGTGGCTTCCGGGGCCGAATACGGCGATATCCGTCTCGTCGATAGCAGAACCCAAACCATTCAAGGAGAAGATCGCCGCATCGCGTCCATTCGAGACACGCAGGACAGAGGGTTTGGGGTCCGCGTCTTATATCACGGCGCCTGGGGGTTTGCGGCAAGTTCGGTGCTTTCACTTGAAGAAGCCCCGCGTGTGGCTGAATTGGCAATTGAGATTGCGAAATGTTCGGCGTCCCTTGCGAGTGAAAAGGTGAAACTCGCCGATGAGCCGACTCATCGAGACCAAGTCGTCACGAAGTCGAGGATCGATCCATTTGCCGTCGCGCTCGAAACCAAAACGGCTCTCCTCCTTGAAACGATGGAGTACGTCCATCGGCAGCCAGGAATCGTGCGTAGCAGCGCGAGTCTATGGGCCCGTCGTGACCAGAAGCTCTTTGTGTCGACTGAAGGGTCGCGCCTGGAATTCGACCTCCTTGCCCTGAGCGGCGATTTCGATGCCACGGCGGTTCATGATGGGCGGTTCGCCTCGCGAAGCTTCAACACCCCGCATCTCAGGAAGGGCTATGAATTGATCGAGGACGCCAACTTTCTGGCCGAGGCCCCGCGCATTGCGTCTCAGGCCGTTGAGAAAGTGAAATCGCCTACTACCGAGCCCGGTGTGTACGATCTTGTCCTCGATCCTGAACATCTCTCGCTCACGATGCATGAGTCCTGTGGCCATCCGAGCGAGCTCGACCGTGCACTCGGGTACGAGGCCAACTACGCCGGCACTAGTTTTCTCACGACCGAGAAACGGGGGACCTATCGGTACGGTTCTCCGCACGTGAACTTCGTGGCCGATAATACGGAGCCGGAAACCCTCGCCGCGACCGGCTACGATGACGATGGCGTGGCATGCCAGCGATGGGACATTGTGCGTGGCGGCATCTTCGTCGGCTACTGCACGAACCGCGAAGTCGCGCCGAAAATTGGCGAGACTCGATCGCGCGGGTCCAATCGGGCGGATAGCTGGGGCACCGTTCCGATCGTCCGCATCGCCAACATCGGACTCGAGCCGGGCGCTACGACCCTCGACGACCTGCTCGCCGATGTGAAACGTGGTATCTACATTGAAGGCCACGGGTCCTTCAGCATCGATCAACGACGGTATAACTTCCAGTTTGGAGGCGATGCATTTTGGTTGATCGAAAACGGGAAGCGGACACACATGGTTCGTGATGTCATTTACCATGGCATCACACCGGAGTTTTGGAACAGTTGCGACGGTATCGCGGATCGGTCGTACCGACGTCAGTATGGGTTTATCACCTGTGGCAAGGGTCAGCCGGGCCAATCAGGCTGGATGACCCACGCGGCGTCACACGCACGGTTCCGCAACGTGAAGGTCATCGGAGGGCAGTCCGGATCATGAGTACGACCGGCCACAAGACCTGGCCGAAGCTGACGAGCCGAGACGAATTCCGGTTTATCGCCGAGCAAATCCTGAAACGTTCGACCGGCGACCATACGCTGGTCGCGTTGCACGATCAGCAGAGCGGGACGACGCGGTTTGCGAACAATCAGATCGTTCAGAACGTCGATACGAGACGCGGGTCTTTGAGTGTGACCGTGGCGTTCGGGCAGCGTCACGGCACCGCTGTCACGACGGATTTTACTGCAGGGTCGGTACAAGAGACGGTGGCCAGAGCCACACAGATTGCGCGCCTGTCGCCGGAGGATCCGGAATACCTCATGCCCATGGAGCCACAGCAGTATCTGACGCCTCCTACGATGCGAGCCGAAACTGCTGCGGCCGGTCCGGTCCGTCGGCTGGAATATACGAACGAGGCGATCGGGCAATGCCGGATGGAAAATCTTGGCGCAGCCGGGATTGTGTCCTCATCAATTGCGACGGTCGGCGTTGCCGCGAGTACGGGGCTCTTCGCCCAAGAAGAACGGACCGATGCACGATTCAGCCTCACGGCTCAGGCCGGCGAGTCTACCGGCTGGGGTGCTGCAGCCCATCGGTCCATCGATCACCTGAAGATCCAGGAGCGGACACTCACCGCGATCGATAAGGCCAAACGGGGCCTTGAGGTGCGCGAGCTGCCGCCCGGATGCTATACGGTGATTCTAGAGCCGGCTGCCGTCGCAGGGCTGTGGTCCTCGCTGCTCTGGATGCTCGATGCAAAGTCCTACGAGAAAGAGACGAGCGCATTCTCAGGCAAGCTGGGCAAGTCAATCGTCGACAAGCGACTGACGCTCCGTAATCTGCCGGCGCACGACGATCTCTTCGGCATGGGATTCACGGCTGAGGGGTTACCGACCGTGGAATCAGACTGGATTACAGAGGGGGTGCTCACACAGCTTGTCTACGATCGGTATACGGCGAAGATGCAAGGGATCGACATCATCCCCACGCTCGATGCGCCCTGCCTATCAGGAAGAGGATCGTCCCTGCCGACCCTACAAGAAATAATCAAGAACACAGAGCGCGCAATCCTGATCACGAACTTCTGGTACATTCGAACGGTCAATCCGACCGATCTCACCCTGACCGGAATGACCAGAGACGGCACGTTTCTCGTCGAGAAGGGAGCCATCGTGTCGGCAGTGAAGAACTTTCGTTTTCACGAGAGCCCGCTGCGAGCATTCAACCGGATCGAGGCCTTTACCAATCCGGCTGAAGCGATCACATCCGAAACAGGCAAGTTTCTTGTTCCGGCGATGACGCTCCGCGACTTCAACTTTTCCAGCGTCACTCGATTCTGAAGTTCGTCATCCACGAGCGTCAATCTCCTATTGGATTGTTGACTCGGAGGGAGAGCAAGGTGGACAAGAACGGGAAAGAATATCGATATATATGACAAGGTGGTGTCTCATGAGTGTCCTGGGAGCGAGCCTGCTGGGCGCGGGATGTAACGCTGCGGGAACTTCGATGCAGGAGAATCTTGGACGAGGGAT
>DATEPD010000186.1:0-13200 GCA_035273365.1 Nitrospiraceae bacterium
GGCTCCGGCAATTCATCCCAGTGAAACTGGCGCGACGCGCCCAACCCCAACACATAGAACGGTCCATCGTCTGTAATTTCTTCGACAAGACGGTAGCGAATCAATTCCGGCTGCCTAATCAGGCCAAGACCTCGTGCAGCCAAGGCTCGCTGCAGCGGGATTCGTCTTGCCAACTGACGAGTTTTCTCAAACACGATCATGCGCCCCTTTGCAGTGAGGAGTGCGCACAGGCGATCGAGTCTGGCACCGATCCCCGTTCGCCGCTCAAAGTCTGCTTGCTGTTGAGTCACTTCGGCACGCTCGAACGTATGCCAACTGCAACTGGGAATGCCAGGGTCCTGTTCCGCTTGCACCAGCGCATGTGTGACAAGGATCACATCAAAGGAGTGAGCGGGAGCGGCCTGATCGAGATCGACACATTCAAACTGCACATTCGTCAGACCAAGTGTCTTCGCCTGTTCTTGCGCACGAGCGATTGAAGCAGCTGAACGATCGACCCCGACGAAGGTCATGCCGGGATACTGCTTCGCATAGAATGTGGTGAGGATACCGACCCCGCACCCTACGTCCAGTATGGAACGAGCCTCTCCAAGGGCATCGGCTACGCGCGGACCGATGGCCAGATAATAGTCGTACCGCTGGCTATAGAGGACCGGCAGGATCTTGGGATGCGCTGTGGCATCATAGAACGAGACCTCGTCGGCGGAAGACCCAACGCGCTTCAGCTCCACCTGCCCATGCAATGCGGCTATTTCGGCAGATGAGAGGGTTTCCCGCTGCCATTGAAAATAGGTTTCATCCGAGGTGAAGTGCCGGAGGCCCCATCCGGCAAGGTGCGAATGGAGCGATTGTACCGGTGAGTCGTTGTTCATTGATCCAGCCTTGGCCCGTCTGTTCGACATGTGTTTCAGCGAGGCGGCTAGAAAGGTGCCCCACGAGGCGTACGCGATGAAAGTACGTCGAGTGGTTCGAGCAACTGAGCACGAAGCGGGAGCGCCTGTTCAGCGGACGGCTACGGCCGCTTCAGCATGATCGCATCAAAATACGTCTCCGGCACCGGATGCGGGTAGCGGAGCTGGCCCGAACCGAAGGCGACATACTTTTCACAGGTCAATTGCTCAAGACCGATCGGACCCTTGGCATGGACCCGTGAACCACTGAGCCCGATGTCGCCGCCCATTCCGTAGCTATCACCGGCATTGAGTCGGGATGACGCGTTCACGAACACCGCACTGGCATCCACCTCACGCGTGAACCGCATGGCCGATTTATAACTCGTGGTGGCAATGACCGCAGTCAGACATGGTCCATGCGCCACAATATGCGCCAAGGCTTCATCCAAGTTCGCGACCATTTTGACGGCCAGCACGGGAGCCTGGAATTGGGTACGCCAATCCTCCTCCTTTGCCGCGGTGATCGAGACATGCCCGGTCATCGCCATTTGCCCCATGAGGGCCAGGGTCTTCGGACAGGCCCGCACCTCGATCTTAAACTCTGATAGCATGCGGTTGATCAATGGAGGCAGGAACTGTCGCGCAATCACCTGTTGCACAAGCAACGTGTCGAGGGAGTTTGCTGCCATAGTTTTCTGTACCTTGGAATTAATCGCCACGTTTTGGGCCATCGGCATGTCGGTGTCGGCGTCAACATACATGTGCGTGAGTCCTCCGTCGTAGCAGAGCACCGGCATCTTCGCCTGTTCAATGACGGCTTTGCGGAGTCCGGCCCCACCACGCGGAATAATGGCATCGAGGCTTTTGCCGGACCGGATCAGCTCGACCGCCACTTCTTTTTCCGGACGTTCGATAATGATCCATGCACCGGCAGGCACACCGTTCTGTTCCGCGGCTTCGCGCAGGCTGGTCCCGATAGCCTGCTGTGTCAGCCCCCACTCAGGAGCGCCGCGAAAGACACATAGATTACCCGATTTGAAGCAGAGCGCGATCGACTCCACCGTAATGAGCGGGCTCAGTTCTGACACGACGCCGATCACCCCGATCGGGACGCGGACTCGGCTGACTTGCAATCCGCCCAGCCGTTCCCACCGTGATGTGACTGCACCGACCGGATCCGGCAGATCTGCGATCAGGCGAAGCCGCTCGACCATCTCCTTGGTATCGTCCGCCGTCAGACGCACGCGGGCCACGGCGGCCTTCATCCGGTCTTTCATGATATCGGCTTCGAAGGACTTCCCGACCGCGTCAACATCCTTCTCATTTGCGGCCAGAATCTTGTCTTGATCAGCCGCCAATCGATCCGCCATCGCGCGCAAGGCTTTCTCTTTGATCGGGCCAGATAGCATGGCAAGATGACGTGCAACTTCACGACATTCTTTCAATACTTTATCAAGGTAGAGCTTAACAGGAACTTCAGGCATTCTATCCCCCGTAATCTGTACACAATGACACGCAACGCGTCTTTGCCAACAATTCTCTTGAAAACCTGACGGCGACTATAGCACGCAATTTTTTCTCACGTAAAGCAGGGAGGAGAGGACAACCCGACCATCATTCTTGCTCGCCACTATAAAACGGTAGTCGCTCAATACGCGCAGTGAATGACAGTCGGGCTGTCCTCTTTAAGAAGAAAATCGAGCAAGCTCGGGAGGATCTCATGATACGGGGTATTTCCCGAGACCAACTCTCCCACACACAGAGAAAATTTGCTAGAATGCGCGGTGCCAACGACCGTGTGACAGGCTCATGGATGTTTGATGATCGACCTGCGTAGCGATACCGTCACAAAACCCACCGAGGCCATGCGTCAGGCGATGGCACGCGCAGAGGTGGGAGACGACGTCTACGGCGAAGATCCCACCGTCAATCGCCTCCAGGAAATGGTGGCGACGATGTTTGGGAAGAAGGCCGCACTCTTCGTGCCGTCCGGCACGATGGCCAATCAACTGGCCATTCGCCTCCACGCACAACCGGGCCAAGAAGTCATCGTCGAAAGCAAATCCCATATCGTACGGTATGAGCAGGGCGCCGCTGGAGCACTGGCAGGTGTCCAACTCCATTGGGTCGTGGGAGCTCGTGGTCTCATCTCAGCCGAGCAAGTTGAAGCGGCAGTCCGTCCCAACGAACCGCATACGATTCAGACAGCCCTGATCTGCATTGAGAACACCCATAACAGCGGTGGCGGAACGATATACCCGCTGGCGACGATTGAACGGATTCGCACGGTGGCGAACAACCATAGCATCCCCATGCATTTGGACGGTGCACGGCTATTCAATGCCATCGCCGCGACGACCTTGCCGCCAGGCTCCTATGCCCAGCATTTTGAAACCCTGTCAGTGTGTCTCTCGAAGGGACTGGGGGCGCCAGCCGGTTCCCTTCTGATGATGAATGATCTGGCCCTCCTGGATAAGGCCAGGCGGTTGCGCAGAATGTATGGTGGCGCGATGCGGCAGTCCGGCATCATCGCCGCAGCCGGCATCTATGCTCTCGAACACCACATCGGACGATTGAAGGTGGACCATGACCACGCGAAACAGCTCGCACGACGCCTCCAACAGATTCCGACGGTCAAGATTAATCCTCAAGATGTCGACACGAACATCGTCATCTTCGACGTGATCGGCCACCGTCTGAATCCCCCGGCAATCGTCGCCGCGTTGAAGCAGGAGGGGGTCTTGATCAATGCGATCGGCGGCGCCAGCTTTCGTGCCGTCACTCATCTGAATATCTCCAGTGCCATGACTGAAGAAGCCTGCGAGATCTTTACACGTGTGTTGGCGAACTGAGCCGTTCGCTCATTGACACCTCCCCCACTGAAATCTAGAATGCCGCGTACTGGAGTAGCAATGTCGTTACAAGTTGTGTCGTTCAATCACATCAGCCGAATCCTTGGGGTCACCGATTCGCTCGGACTGAATCGCGAGTGGGTCGAAATCCCCTTGTCCCCGGAAAGCCCCGGTACGGTCCGGCGGTTGACCAATGGCAAATTGGAAATCGTCGTTGATGCGGACCAACCTTTCGAGGACTGGCTGAAATCGCTCCCGAAACATATTCAGCTCATACAGGGCGCATAAATATGGATAGCCCAGCCGCTCATCCTATTCCGACATCAGAAGAATTGAAGGCGGAACTCCTGGCCATGCCTGAACCGCCTGAACAACCGGACCCCATCGACGAACCGGGGTTCGAAGAGCTTGTCGCCCTGGCTGTGCGTCACGTCCGTGGCCGCCGCGGAGGCGATCTCGTCAGTGTGATCCTGGTGGGATCCAGCGTTCGACGCGCCATCACGACTCACAGCGACATCGATCTCATTGCCCTCGTCAAAGGACAGGCCGATGGCCACGAGATCGTCCGTGTCGCCGATCGTCTGGCCGACATTCGTTATCGCGGGCATCAAGAGTTTGAGGAGGACCTTCCCTGCTCGCCACGTCTTCCGTCTCTCTTGCGAAAGGCCCGCATCCTCTTCGATCACGACAGTATCGGCGCGAGGCTCATTGAACGGGCCAACCAACGCTTCCGACAGGGGCCGCCCCCTGTCAGTATCAATGAGCAGATTCGAATGAAAGCAGAGTGTTTTCATTGGCTGGGAAAAGCGCGAGATCTGGCAGACAGACCGGCGACCGCGCAGTACCTACTCTCGATATTCTTCGACGACCTGACTAATGCGTTCTTCCGGCTGCGGGGCTTCTGGCTGACCGCGCCCGGTGATGTACCAAGGTTTATCGCCTCCCGCGATGCGGAGTTGGGGGAACTGGCTGGACGCTTCCTCACTGCGACCACGTTGCCGGAACGGCTCAACTTTGGCCGCGACCTTGCCGATAACCTCTTTAAGGACGTACCGAATCCTGCCAGAATCGACTGACAGGACTGTGGGATTGATGATCAGACCGGTGGCACACAGGCGCATCAGACAAGCCTCGTGTGCAAGGCTGAACAAGTGAGCGGCTCCTATCGAGGAGCGTAATCCGCGCGACCTCTTCCAGCTTTAACCGAATGAGAAGGAGCCCGTATGGAAATCGGATTCATTGGACTCGGGAAAATGGGGATGAACATGGTCACCCGGTTGCAGCGTGACCGGCACCGGGTGTTGGTCTATGATCGATCGACGGATTTGATCAAGCAGGCGGAAGGCGTTGGTTGTGTCGGCGCCTCGTCATTGGCCGATCTTGTCGGCCAGCTCAAGGCTCCGCGCGCGGTCTGGATCATGGTCCCATCCGGCGCACCGACGGAGGAGACGGTTCAAGCGGTCGCGGCACTGCTCAGCCCAGGCGACACGGTAATTGATGGCGGTAACACCAGATTCCATGACGATGTAAGACGTGCCGCGGATCTCAAGAAGAAACAGATTCACTATGTCGATGCCGGAACCAGCGGCGGCATTTGGGGACTCACGATCGGCTACTGTTTAATGGTTGGTGGTGACGAGGCGCCGGTGAAACGGCTCGTGCCGATCTTCACGACGTTGGCTCCGGAACAGGGCTGGTCCCACGTCGGCGGTGTCGGCGCCGGGCATTACGTGAAAATGGTGCATAACGGAATCGAGTACAGCATGATGCAGGGGTATGCGGAAGGGTTCGAGCTCATGGCGAAGAGCGACTATCAGCTCAACCTCGCAAAGATCGCAGACCTTTGGATGCACGGCAGCGTCGTCCGCTCCTGGCTCTTGGAACTGGCAGCCGGTGCTCTGAAAGAAGATCCGAAGTTGGAACAGCTGAAAGGCTATGTGCAGGATTCCGGCGAGGGGCGGTGGATGATCGCCGATGCGATCGAGAAAGATGTACCGGTTCCAACACTCGCGACGGCATTATTCACACGATTCCGATCGCGGCAAAGCGAATCCTTTGCGGAAAAAATGCTGGCCGCGCTGCGGAAGGCCTTTGGGGGCCATGCGGTCCGCCGGTAGCATGAAGTTCTATGCCACCGAATAGTCCACGTATCGATATCAGCCCCTCGCAGGAAACGATTCCTCCGGTCGATCCTTGCACGCTCGTCATTTTCGGAGGTTCCGGTGACCTGGCACGCCGACGTCTGATTCCTGCCCTCTACAACTTGCTCCTCGACGGACTCCTTCCGCCAAATTATGCGGTGATCGGGCTCGGCCGCAAGCTGATGACGGACGAAGAGTTCCGAGCCTCGGTTCGTGAGGGCGTCGTGGCACATTCCCGGCAAGCCTTGGCAGAGGACAAGTGGAAGGACTTCGCGCCGCACCTTTTTTACGTCTCGGGGGGAAATGAGGCCCCGGACACTTATGTCAGACTGAAGTCACGGGCAGAAGAGATTGAACGAAATTTTCAGCTACCCGGCAACCGCATTTTCTATCTGAGCATCCCTCCCAGTTCATTTGCCCCCGTGTGCGAAGGGCTGGAGCAAGCCGGATTGGCGACGAAGCCAGGAACTCATACGCCTTACGCCCGCATCATTGTCGAAAAGCCGGTCGGACGCGATTTGGCTTCTGCCCAAGCCATCAACAGCGTGACGGGCCGCGTATTCGACGAGTCGCAGATTTTCCGCATCGATCACTATTTGGGAAAAGAAACCGTTCAGAATTTGATGGTCGTCCGCTTCGCCAATAGCATCTTCGAGCCGATTTGGAACCACAAATACATCGATCATGTGCAGATCACGGTGAGCGAGACGGAAGGGGTCGGCACCAGGGCCAGCTACTATGGAGAGGCCGGTGCCTTGCGCGACATGGTTCAGAACCATATGCTGCAGCTGCTCTGCCTGATCGCGATGGAGCCCCCCTACTCGCTTGATCCGGATGTGGTCCGCAACGCAAAGATGGAAGTCCTCCGCTGCCTCAGACCGATCACCGATCAGGATGTCGAGCACGTCACAGTCCGTGCCCAATACAGTGAAGGTGTGGCCCAGGGCAAGCCCATCCCGGGCTATCGGCGAGAGACCGGAATTCATCCTGACTCCACGACGGAAACCTATGTCGCACTCAAATGCTTCGTCGAAAACTGGCGCTGGGCCGGCGTGCCCTTCTATCTCCGCACCGGAAAAGCGCTCGCCCACCGCGCCAGCGAGATCGCGGTGCAATTCAAGGACATCCCGCAGATCCTGTTCAACACCAATGCACAGCAGCCACAACCGCCGAATGTGTTGGCATTGCGCATCCAACCGGAGGAAGGGCTCTCGCTCCGTATTGTCTCGCGCGTGCCAGGAACGCGCGCGCAAACACATCCGGTGGAAATGGACTTTCAATACAGCGATGTCTTCGGCCGCCCGTCGCCCGAAGCCTATGAGCGATTGCTCCTGGATGTGATGGCCGGCGATGCCTCCCGATTCATGCGGCGCGACGCCGTTGAAGCGTCCTGGGCATGGATCACCAAGATTCTGGAAGGATGGCAGCGGCAAGGGTTGCGGTGGTTACCTGAATACCCGGCAGGTACCTGTGGGCCGGTTGAGGCCAATCGTCTTATTGAAAATGATGGCCGGACCTGGCGGACATTATAGCGATTCTTTCATGTCAGCCGTAACTGCTTAACAATCTCCTCTTTCGTTCCCATCCCGCCGATAAACCGTTCAAATTCTCCCTGGTGATAGAGGGCCAGGACCGGCAACGAGCGAACCTCCAATTCCGCTGGAATCTGAAAGTTCTCCTCGACGTTCATTTTCACGATCAGCATTTTCCCGGTGACATCGGGCTCCAATTTCTCGAGTTCACGAATCAATGCTCGGCAGCTTCCGCATCCTGGCTTCCAGAACTCCACCAGTACCGGCACACCTGCCTGTTTCACGACCTGATCAAAATCCCGATCCGTCACCTCACGCATGCTAGTCTCCTCGCATCACAACCCACGTTTCAGCGTTGCAGCAAATACCTCCTGATACAACCGCTTAGCAATGAGTCGATACCCAGCCGTCGTCAGATGCAGCCCATCGTTGGAGTACTGAGCGGCAAGTTGCTGAGTCGCGGGCTCTACCGTGGCGGCAAAGAGGTCGAAGGCTGCCAACCGCTTCGATTCGGCGTAGCGTAAAATCAATTCGTTAAGTTGACGCCGCCGATCGAGATGGCCAGCAAACCACTGATGGCCTTCGTCACTGCGGAGATCGTCACCCACTCTGATCGACGGAACGGTCACCGGAACCGGTGTAATCCCGGCCGCTAGAGCCAGTTCAAACATTTTGAGGAGGTTGCGCATAATGTCTGCCGGCACTGCGTTCCATCCAAGATCGTTCGTGCCGCCAAGAATCACCACATGCGTCGGTTGGTGTGCAAGAACATCCGACCGAAACCGCATCGTCATTTCGGCGGTGAGTTCACCACAGACGCCGCTCACTGACACGCACACAGCAGGCCCTGTCAACTCTTGCAGAAATTGTCCGTATGGCGTCTCGATGCCTTGAGGATTCTCGGCAGTGGGCGATTGAAAGCCTGCCGTAAGACTGTCTCCAAAACACACAATATGGCTCAAGGCAATCATTATACTGAGACGGATTCTACTGGGCTAGCCAGTGGTTCACAATGCTTCGTGTCTAGGGATCGAGACAGATGGAATGACACGGTAATTCCTCGATCAATGGCTGGTAAAGAGCGGCTATTTTCTTGACGATTTCACACCCGCAGGGTACCAGTAATGTCATGGAAGAGCCGGACAAGGACGACTCCGCACTGCCAATTGCGCCTGCAAAAGAGCCTGCCAATCCCGAGGTTACCTCCGTCAAGCGAATCCTCACACTCTTGGACAAAACTGCGAAGTCCAGCCGGACCTACGGGACAACGAACCCTGTGGCGCAGAAGTTCTTCCAACAGTTATTCGAGGGCCTCACCACTCACCTCGCCACCTATTCCAAATTGGCGTTTCTTGTTCAACGCTCCGAGCTGTACTTCAATGGAGAAGTTGTCTACCGATCCGACCAGGAGTCGAGCAATGAAAGTGTCGCGTTCAAACTCTATGCGGATGGCATTCGAGAACTCGCATTCCACGAAGGCCTCGCTGCAGAAGACCTCTCCTTCTTGCTTGATTCGCTATGGGATAGCCTCGATCCCGAAGAAAGTGATGACGACATTGTCACTCGTCTGTGGGCTAAGAACCTCTCCTCCATCACCTTGGTCACCGCTGAAGAAATCGCCAAAGCCTCAACCAGTGAGGAGGTCTTTTCGCTGCCTACGGCCGGGATGATGGACGCAGAGGGATTGAGCCTCAGAGATCTTCTCGATCGGGAGCAGGCCCGTGTAAGGAAGGGGGATGGTGGATCAGCAATTGGGGATGGTGGGACGCCAGGCGGAGCAGGGGCCGGCCGACAAGTTAGCCGATTTCAGTCTGGTCACGTGGGCTACGAAGTCTCTGGCGAGGAGTTAGCCGAGCTGGCGAAAGAGCTGGAAGCTGAGCGCGTCAGAGATAACACGACATACCTGTTGGATATGCTCACCGCGATCCTGGCCTCGGAGGAGTCTCCTGCGATCCTGACGAAGTTGTTCGATCTCTGGGGAAACATCCTGGACTCATTGACGGCTCAGGGCAAATGGCTCGTGCTAGACAGCGTACTGGAGCTGTTACATACCACTGCTGAGGTGAGACCGGATCTCGGTGACAATCACAAGAAACAACTGGCAGCAGTGCTCGACAACCTTGGCCGCCCTGAGCGCATGAAGATGATCGAGACCTATTTGAACAAGACCCCAGACGCAAGTACAGAAGGCTTGCCGACTGTTCTGCTGGCAATAGCATCGGGCGCAGTTCCCGCTTTGTGTACCCTCTTGGCAAATCTGGAAGCACCAGCCCATCAAGCCATCCTGGCTGATGCCCTTGTGACTCTCGCCAAAGATCAACCGGATCATGTGCTTCGCGGCTTGTCAGACCGCCGGCCCCGCTATGTCAAAAATCTCCTCGCCATCCTTCTCAAATGGAACAATCCGCGATTTGCGGATTCCGTTGAAAAACTGGTGCGCTATCCTGACGTTCAAGTACGGAAGGAGGTCGTGCGAGCGATCGGGATATTCCGCCCCACCGGGAATGGGGTGAAGCTAGTGGCGTTCTTGACTGACATTGAAGAATCGGTCCGGTTTGCAGCGCTCAAACTGCTCATGACCGGTCAATATAAGACTCCCTACTCCGCCTGGTCATCCCTCGTTTCGACAGAAACATTCATGGATCGATCTATCAGTGAAAAACGCGCCGTGTTCCAAGCCATGCGCATCACCAGTCACGACGAGGTTATTCCATTCTTTGAAAGTTTGATCACGGACCGATCCTGGACCAATCGAAAGAAAAAAGAGGAGCTCGCTACTCTCGCCGCTGAGGCATTGGGGAAATTGGCTACCCCGGCCGCGCTCGCCACCCTTGACCTAGGTCAGAAAAAGGGTGGTGCCGCGGTAAGACAAGCCTGCACGACGGCACTCGCCCAGGCCCAACGACAACAGCATCTCAAACAAGCTGCATCGCAGTAAGGAGCCATTGCCGTGGATGATATGAAGATCAAAGAACCCCCGGCTGCGCTGGGAGAATCCCAGCCAATCCTGATACACGAAAAGTCTCTATCCCAGAAAATCGCCCGAGGATCGGAGGCCAGAGACATCCTCGACCAACAGATGGTCATGCTGGGAATCCAGCTCGTTACACAGTTGAACGTCTTGATTAAGACCTCCCGCATCTATGAACGCACCAATTCGGCGCTGGATAAACCGGTCGATGCCATGCTGACCTTGATCAAGACCATGGCACACGACCAGCCCATCACACTCCGCCTGCAGAACGATTTCCTATTTCTCGGAGATAGCCACTTGAAAGTGAACGCGCAACAGATGGCCGTGGCCACCAGCATCATCGATGCCTTGAACGACTTGAAGATCGGTGGAATAACATTTTCGTTGACCGTAGAGTCGAAGGATCTACGTGAATTTGCTGCGCTCTTTGTCAGCCTGGATCCTGACAACAAATCCATCGACGACATACGGAAAGAGATCACCGCACGGGGAATCGTCGGCATTGTGATAGAAGAGCAACGGCAGCTGCAAATCCGAACAGGAATCGAAACGACGGGGGGCACGGCCTCTGGAACACCGGGAAACACAGACTCACCCGGCACCGGAAGCGCCGATCTAAAAGCACAACGAAAAATGAACGCAAAAAACGGCTATGCCAGAGTGGCAGGATCAGTCGGAACTCTGACGCAATCATCCCGTGAGGGAGGATCGATCAGTTTCAAGCAGGCAAAGCGGGCAATCCAAAACATCATCGATCTCATGATGGATGACGAAACCGCAGTCCTCGGCCTTACGACTCTTCGTTGCCATGATCAATACACACATAACCATTCGGTCAATGTGTCGTTGCTATCCATGGCCCTCGGCAATCGAGTTGGTTATCCGAAGGTAGACCTTGCCGATCTCGGGTTGGCTTCATTGTTTCACGATGTTGGGAAATGTGCGATCTCTCTGGACATTCTCAATAAGCCGGGCGAATTCACAAATGAAGAGTGGGAAATCATGCGGACGCACCCGACGGAAGGGGTGCTGGCCCTCATTAAACTGCGCGGTCTCAGCGATGTGCCCGCACGCATGGCCGCCGCTTCGTTTGAACACCATATGAACTACGACTTTTCCGGCTATCCCAAACTGGCTACTCCATGGACGCAAAGTATGTCCAGTCGAATCGTGACGATTGCCGACTGTTACGATGCCATGACCTCTTCTCGCGTCTACCGCCGCGAACCGATGTCCCCATCGAAAGCGTTGAACTTGATGCTCTCAAAATCAGGGAAATCGTTTGATGCGGTGCTGCTCAAGCTGTTCGTGAACTGCGTCGGTATCATCCCCATTGGTAGCCTGGTAATGCTGGAGACGAGCGAGTTGGCGGTGGTGCTTAAACCGGCTACAGATAAGGCCCAAGCCGAACGACCGTTTGTCAAGATCATCACCGACCCCCAGGGAAATCCGATTGATCACGGGCGCGAAGTGGACCTGACCGAAAAAATTGAGACCGGCAATTTCCGCCATGACATCATCCGCTTGATCGACAATACCGAGTACAAATTCGACACCAGCCGATACTTTGTTTAGCCTGCTGCTACCTTCGCCCGATTCGATCGCTTGACAGAGCCTGACACCCCGGCTATTCTCGCAACGATTAATCGGTTCTCATTGTTTACTTACAAGGAGCGCGTGTATGCACAAACTGGGAATCATTTTGGCACGGATGACCTTCCCCTTGGTCGCCGCGGGCATGATCCTGCTCACATCTCTCCCTGGGGCACAAGCCGCCGAGACCTTCAAAATGGGCATCGTCGACCCTCAGTCCGTCTTGGAGAAATCAAAAGCAGGCAAAAAAGCCTTGGACACGCTCAAAGAATATGTCACAGCCAGACAGAAGTTATTAGCAGCGGATGAAGAGGAATTGCGCCGCACGGAGAAGACGCTCAAGGAGCAGAGTGCGAAGTTCAGCGACACCGAAAAGAAAGAAAAAGAGACTCAATTCCGCACAAAAGTTCAGGAATATCAGAAACGGGCACAGGAATTTAATCAGGACCTGCAGGGGAAACAGAAGGAATTGGTCGATGACTACATGAAGAGAATTTCTTCAGCCACGAAAACCGTGGCGGAGAAAGCCGGGTTTGCTCTGGTCGTTGATAAGGGCAGCGAACAAACGGTCAAGATTGTAATCTATAATAAGGACACCATCGATTTAACCGACCAGGTCATCAAGGAATTCGATCGAGTTAACACCAGGTAACCCTCTCGAACCCCACACCTATATTCGTCATGCGACGTGGATGGGATCTCGGCCTCTCAGAGGTCCCATCAACGCTCCATCGGATAGCCTGCATCCCTCCAGGCTTTGATTCCACCATCCATCGACACCACGTTCGTATAGCCCATTTGCTGAAGTGCATCCGCGGCCAAAATCGACCGGTAGCCGCCTCCGCAATACAACAGAACGGCCTCCTCTCTATTGGGAATACACGTTTCCACATCACGCTCGATAATCCCTTTTCCCAGATGGCGGGCGCCTTTCGCATGATCTTTCGCAAATTCGTGGTCCTCTCGGACATCGAGAAAGTGCAGCACGTCACCCCGATCGAGCCTGGCCTTTGCCTGCGCCACCGTACATTCCTTGACCCGTGTTCGTGCCGCATCCACCAACTTAAGAAAACCAGGATTATGTTTCATCCTCGCTCCTTTCCGTCTTGCCTCAAAATAACGCAGTTTGTTCGACCCCCGGCCTGCGGAAGGTGGCGGGAATCATCTCGTCCCGCAGCGCGGACAATCCTGCCTTGCGTCTGGAGATCTCAAACA
>DATEPD010000187.1:0-5022 GCA_035273365.1 Nitrospiraceae bacterium
TGAATGAACAGTGAAACTCACCACCCCACGCGCGACAACCTCTCACCCCATTCCCGACCGTTCTTCGGTCAAGACAAACATATTACTTTTCACGATTACCTCAGTCAATCCGCACCGACGCGGATCAAAGAATTTCTAACCACCCAACCTATCTAAGCTTGTTTCATTCCCACCCCCCACCTATCACTCTGTGATATATGGTACGGTAGGATGAATCGAGAGCGTGATCATGACCACCAAGGCACAATTTCCAGACGAACAGGGCATCGAAGGCTCTTTCACCAGGCAGCCGGATGCCTTCACGGACTGGGTGACCGCGAATGGGAGTTCAGGCTACCCGGCGGCGAGCGGACGGTACCATCTCTATGTCTCTTGGGCTTGCCCTTGGGCGCATCGAACGATTATTGTGCGGAAGCTCAAGAAGCTCGAAGATGTCATTGGCATGACGGTTGTGGACCCGATCCGAGATGAGCGGGGTTGGGCGTTCCGCGAAGGACTCGGCCATTCGCTTGATCCCGTTAATGGATTCCAGTTCCTCAGCCAGGCCTACAAGGCAACGGATCCGAACTATCGGGGTCGGTTCACGGTCCCTGTGCTATGGGACAGGGTGACGAAACGCATCGTCACCAATTCCGACGACGACCTCATGCGCATGTTCAACGGGGAATTCAATCGTTTTACCGAGAGCCCCATCGATCTCTATCAAGACGGAATCAGGAAGGAGATCGATGACCTCAATACCTTCATCTACGAGAACGTCAACGACGGTGTCTATCGCGCGGGATTTGCCACATCGCAGCAGGCCTATGAACGAGCCGTGCGGCGCCTCTTCGAGGCCCTCGATCAACTGGAGGACCGGCTGGCACGCCAACGCTATCTCTTCGGCTCACTATTGGTCGAAACCGATTGGCGCTTGTTCGTCACCCTCGTGCGTTTCGATGCCGTCTACCACGGGCATTTCAAGTGCAACCTCAGGCGAATCGTCGATTACCCAAATCTCTTCGGCTACCTCAAGGACCTCTATCAGACGGACGGCATCGCCGACACCGTGAATTTCGACCACATCAAGCGGCATTACTATGTGACCCACGACGACATCAATCCGACTCGTATCGTTCCCCTTGGTCCCGATCAAGACCTCACCACTCCTCACGGCCGCGAACACCTCTGATATTGAGCAGACCGGTTCCTCTGGTCTGTGCGGTCTGTCTCGCCATTGCGTGAACCAGACGACCCGGATAGAGCAAAGTAAACCAAATAGATCAGACACGAAGAGGCCTTGGAAAAACTGGGCTTACCTCAACGGTAGCTCGCCGATCTTCAACAATCACGTCACCAATGAAATGGTCGTCCCCTGCATGACGACGGACGTGAGCGTAATAAAGAACACCAGGTGGAAGATTGTGTCGGCCTGACGAACCTGCTAGCCACACGATGATCCAGAGAACTGTCGCACGCACGTGGCACAAAATGTCCTGACGCCTTCAAAACATGAGCGGAGATCCAAGACCAGCCCACATGCGTTCTATCAATGGGAAGCGGATTACTACTAAGATGGAAGATTGAAACGGTAGCCAATCTGATGATGGCGCTGCCACCTAGGAGTCTGTCCCTTTATGTCCATTCAGTGGTTTCCCGGTCACATGGATGTGGCGCGCAAAGAAGCGGCCAAGACCATGGAGGTGATCGACGTCGTCATCGAGCTGCTGGATGCGCGTGTACCGAACGCCAGCTGCAATCCGCTGATTGAAGAGTTGCGCCTGGTCCGCCAGCGTCCTAGCTTGAAAATCCTCAACAAGGCTGATCTCGCCGATCCTTCCGTCACACAGGCCTGGCTCGGCACCTATAACCAGCAACCGGGTGTCAACGCAGTGGCCCTTTCTTGCAGTCGAGCAGGCGATGCCGCCAAGCTGCCCCAGCTCTGTCAGGCGCTTGCCCCCCACCGCCACAGCAGCGCGAAGCCGTTGCGCATGCTGATCATGGGAATTCCCAACGTCGGCAAATCGACCCTGATGAACACACTCCTCAAACGCCGCATCGCTCGTGTAGGCGACGAACCAGCCGTGACCAAAGTCCAGCAACGTCACAAACTGAACGACCACATAGCCATCACCGACTCACCAGGACTGTTGTGGGGAACCATCACAGACCCTCGCGTGGGCCTCCTGCTCGCCACAATCAATGCTGTAGGCCACACAGTCGTCGATGATGAAGCGGTCGCCGAGTTTCTCGCCGCCATCCTGCTTGCGCGCTATCCTGCCAAGCTCACGACCCGGTACGGTTTTGCTGTGGACGGACTGACGAGTGCGGGCGTGATCGACGCCATTGCCAGAAAGCATGGCTGTCTGCTGACTAGGAGCGGCGGCGGGCTGGACCGAGATAAAGCTGCGAGGATTCTCTTGTCCGACTATCGCAACGGGACACTCGGACGCACCAGCTTGGAAACACCGTAGTAGCGGCAAGAAGAGCAGCGCGGCATAAGTAGGTTATCTAGTCACGATCTGACTCTGACGAAGTCGATGTACCCTCGTTCAACGTCCGTGCTCACGAGCTCCACTCGCACGCTGTCTCCGACGTCGAGACCATTCGGGCCTGTCACCAATTTCCCCTCGACCGGCGGTTCAAGGAGCCGAACCCACGTACCGCTGTGTGACACGCCTGTCACGATCGCGTCGAAGCGCTGCCTGATCCGCGATTCGAGCAATAACGCGGCGGCGGATTTGCGAAGCTGCCGCTCGACCTTTTCCGCATCGTCTTCTTTCTCGGTACAGTGGTCGGCCAGATACTTCAATTCTTCCGGCTTGTAGGGCGTTGGTTCGCCGACCAGCGCCGCTTTGATCAGTCGTTGGGTGATGAGATCGGGAAAGCGACGGTTGGGAGCCGTAGAATGGGTGTACCCTTTTACCGCGAGCCCAAAATGTTCGGGAGCGCCATCCTTCGACTGGTCCAGCACATATTCGCCTCTGCCGATGAGCTTCACAACCGCCAGTGACAGGTCGGGAAATCTGAGGGGATCGGTCTGCCGCCGGGTAATGAGAAATGCTTCGAGCGCACTGGCATCCGGCTCCGGGGGTAAATGCCCGCCCCAGCGTGCCGCCACCTCGACAATCCGCTGCCAGCGTTCGGGAGAACGCAGGATGCGGCGGAACGAGGGCACACCCTTCCCATTCAGATAGGCCACTGTCGCCTGATTCGCCGCGATCATGAAATCTTCGATCAGTTCCTTGGCCCGGTTCTTCTGCTCGACCCTGAGTGCGGTCAACACCTCACCATCAAATACGGCTCTCGGCTCAATGGTTTCAAGACTCAGCGCTCCCTGCTGGTGTCGTCGTGCTTTGAGCCGCTGTGCAACCTGGCTTTGGAGGCGGATTTGCGCATCGAGGCCGGAGATGGCCTCGACCCGCTCAGGCGCGAGTGTCTCGCCGGCAAGCCATGCGGCGACGCTGTTATAGGCGAGCTTCGCGTGATTATGGACCAAGGCACGAAAGAGGGTCGAGCTGAGAACCGCCCCATCCTCCGCAATCACCATCTCCACAACGATCGCGAGACGGTCTTGACCTTCACCGAGGGAGGTCAGATCAGTCGACAGCTTTTCCGGCAGCATGGGGAACATATCGCCGGACGTATAAACCGACGTTGTATTGTGCTTGGCATGCGCATCCAGGGCGGAGTCCTTCGTGACCAGCGCGTCCACATCGGCAATCGCGACCAGGATCTTCACAGACCGGTCAGAACGTGGTTCAGCCACGGTGAGTTGGTCGAGGTCTCGGGAATCGTCGTTATCGATCGAGGCCCAGAGTAGACCCGTTAAGTCACGCCTATCCGAGTGCCGGTCTGGGGGAACAGCCTCTATCCGGGCAAGCTCTGCCATCGCCTCGGCAGAGAAATCCGGCAATAAGCCGCGTTCGATCATGGCGCGACGAGCGATATGCTTAAGGTCTGTGCGATGATGTTTCATTTCCCCCTTCAATCGTGAATGAGACCTAGGTCCATCTTCGAAAGCCGTCGTATCAGACCTTCCCCTGCGAAAGATCCGTCTTGTGGTTTCTTCATCTCTATTAAGATGGTTTCTCCCTGCGCTTGTCGGAACCGATCGTGTGCGAGGGCAAGACCTGAATTAGTGTGGGTCGTGGAGTTGGCAGCTTCATAGAGGAAGTGGGCCTACGATATGCAAGGTTCTGATTTGCGTTCTCAGTTTGTACCAGCTATATGATAGGGACCTAGGTGGTCTCAAGCTTAGGCAGTCCCCGTCAGAAGAATCAGTGAGCAAAGAACTCCGCCCTACCGGACGGAAGATTCGTATGCGGTTTTTCGTGACTCTGATGCCCGCTTCAACCTATGCGTAACAACATCGCCATTACGTATCTTCGATGGATCATCGCGATTCCGGCAGGTATCTTGGCTTGGTTCGGCGCAAACCATTCTATTGGCATGACATTCGGCTTTATCCATGGGTATGACGTGCTTGATTCTTTTTGGGATGCGCCGGATATGGATGGGATGCTGATTAAAGGCACATACATTATCGTGATCACGAGAATCGTTGCGGCTGCGTCCCTTGTGGCTGTGATTATCTATATGGTCCCGCGTTATCACAAACAGGTGGCGACCGTCGCAACCGCCGTTGTATCCGCCGGCGCTGTCGCCCTCTTGGGTTTCATATGGGTTCAGGAATTCCGTGCTGATGTATCCCTCGGTCCGGAAGGTTGGTATCGATACATTCTGGACATGCTGAGCATTATCATTGGTGCAGTATTCGGTGCCTGGATGGCATATGGAAGTCGGAGAAGACGTGCTTCTGCTTCGTAAATGACTCGTCCCCTTGGCCACCTGCTGCCCCAGAGCAGTCATCACCCCAGCCACTCTAGTTAGGATCCCGCTCGTCCGGTTTGTCGTGCCGGACTCACCCTTGTCTATGGTTTCCTTTTCCGCCTGGTCCCTGTCGTTCCCACCATCACGACCACCTGCGTACGGGGAGAGAAGGCCTGCTCAATGGGCTGCTTTACATTGGTCGTGAGGATG
>DATEPD010000188.1:0-3566 GCA_035273365.1 Nitrospiraceae bacterium
ATGCTGGAGAGAAATTGTGCTCCTGCGTCTTTCTATTCATACCATCTTCTCATCCCTGCTGCTTCTCTTAGTGACCACCGGCATCTGGTCCCAGCCTTCCACAGCCTTCGCCGCAGCCTATTTTGAGGATGGGTACCTCGGGCTCACACAGACGGAACTCCATCAAAAACTCGGGATGCCGCAGGCGGTGCGCGATCGAAAGTCTGAGTTGCGCGTCTTTAGCTACTATGCCATCACCGACTGGGAGGAGTATTTTCGAAAGCTCGTCTCGCCGGAGAATGGCGAGGATGTCTATATCTTCACCCGTCATGGCATCGAGGTCCGATACTCGTTCAGTTATACCTTCGATCCCAACGATAATAGCGAGAACCGAACGCTATTCGTTCGGCTCGTCGATATTGAATTCTCCCCCACCGTTCCACTCGCTCAGATCCCCACACTCGTCCCGGAATTTCACCCTTCAGAAGATCCCACATCGCCGTCATTCCGATCGAATATTTGGGTGTTGTTGTTTAAAGGCCCCGCATCAGCACAGGCTCGTTTTATTGTGAAAGAGGCAACCAAGGACAAGCTGGAATGGACCCTGGCCTATCAGTTATTTTCCTTGCAAGGCCTGCCGGAACCACTTACGACCAAGGCACGGATCGATCGAGTGGAAATCAGCACGCAAAGTGTCGACCTTGTAAAGCAACGGCAGCGACATACGCATGACCCCATTCTCAATCCGTATTCACGCGAATTCTCTCAACATGCCCTTGCTCCTCGCCCACCCACGGCCAAGAAGGTGCCAGTCCCCAAATACGCGGACTAAGGATTCATGATTGGGTTTTTTAGTGAGATGTACGGCGGGTTACGGAATCTGCTGGAGACGGTCTTGGTGCTTTTTCTCGTTCTGAGCGGCTTGTTTCTGTAACACATCCATCGGGCCATCTTTCGATACATACATCAAAACTGGCGTACCAAGACCCAGCATGATCAAACACCACAAAGCCAGAAGGCGGACCCATTGGCCTTTACTCATGTACATGGCAACGAACAGAACCATCGCTGCAACACCAGCATAGGTCAGAATCTTCGACTGTGAGGGAGAGAGCCCGGAGATGTTGGGCACGGCACCGGAAGCCATATCCATGACCTGCCTTTGCCACTTTGTGACACGCTCATGAATGCTGCCGGTGGTTGAGGTCCCCTGAGGTATCTGTTCGGTCGTTTTGACTTTTGCACGATACCGTTCGGGAATCGTGTTGATATTATCCGTGATCACGGGCGTACCTTGGTCATCAATATAGGAGTACATGGTGGTCGCCCATGCTTCCATTGAAGTCGATGACATGAGGAGACCACTCCCCATGGCCAGAAACCATATCGCAAGAATCCATCCCGCCCGCCTATTTCTTTGCTTCAATCCAAGAATCATCGCCGCCGCTCCTGTGCCCGTTGCACTCATCACATCCAGTATAGCGCACTTCATCTATCTCGCTGAATAATAAAGAGAAACGTGTCACTTCGCTTGACTCTCTCCGATTCACGTTGCTACGATGCACCGCGTCATGCATCACACCATTGCGGCTAGTCAAGAACCGATGAACACCTCTCTCACTGACCTGGAAGAACCGATCCCTTTCATTCGCCGCAAGCCGGTTCGACTTATCATCTACGCTGGGCTGATGCTGTTTGTGCTTGTCATGGTGGTCTGGCCACTGATCGCACAACTCAAGGACCCCGACTTTCACAAACATATCGCGGAACATCGCGTCATGGTCGGGATGTCGAAAGAACAGGTACTGGAGGCGTGGGGGGGACCACAAACGATCAACACGACATTTACCAAAGACGGTATTCGTCGCGAAGAATGGATTTTTGAAGATTGGGAAAATGCCGCGGTGGTGAAACACCGCTATCTCTATTTTGAAGAAGGCGCTCTCATCGGCGGATGGTTCCAAGGATCAGGTGAACGGCTCCCCATGCAATCCCCGTCCAACCCGCATTCCCCCAAACCGCGGAGCTAGAGACGATTACGGCTGCGACGAAACATCACGCACTGCCAATCGCAATCGGCTCAGCAGCATTTCCGCATTGACTTGATCACGCTCGTCAACCATGACACTCGAATTGAGAATGGGGAGCCCAGGATACAAGCTACTGACATGTTCATTCTGAACGATATAGGGGATGCCGCTGCCTTCCAGCAGACTCGTGATCATCGCCAGTTCACCCATGCTTTGCGGCTCAGTGAGACGGATCATCGGCATCTGGAGTCCTCCATCATCAATCCGGCCACCGGTAGCTGATCCTCCCTCATTTCGTTGCTTTTTCTCTGCATCCCTCTTACACTGATCCAGCGGCTACGGCGTTTCAGTGATTTGGACACGGCGGTCTTTGCCGGAACCGCCTGACACGGTCAGCACTCGTTTCCATTCTCGGATCTGATAGACCGCCCAGGCAGGAGATTGGCCTTTAAAATATGCATTCGGGTCTTCCCCGCTGGCATTGAAATAGATCGGCTCCGTGAAGCCTTCTTCCAACACATAGTCGAGGAGACAGTCAGTCACAAAACCAGACCCACGCAGGGACACCTCCGCGAGCATCGACAAAATGTCTTCTGGATTCTGAACCGTAATAGGATTCATTGACAGATCTCCGCGCCATCGGATTGTAACGAGCCGATCACCAGGAAGGCAACAGACATGATACGTCCTATGACGAAAAGCCGATTCCAAGAAGAACTCTTGCGTATCATGGACCGGAAGCATCATTGGGCCTGGCCGGCATTCGCCGATGGAACGGTCACCGTCGATCAACTCTCGCGCCACTTTCAGCAAGAGTACGGCGTGTACGTGCGTGACTTTCCTGTGTTCCTGGCCCACATATACGGACAAAATCCCCCGGCCCCGGTCCGGCGGATGCTCGCCGATAATATCTATGAAGAAGACACCGGTGGGCTCTCGCTGGGGAAGTCGCATCCGGAATTGTTCCTGACCATGATGGCGGGTCTTGGATTACCCGTGCGTGACTTTGAGAAGGTGCGCCTCTTACCGGCCAGTCGACGATACCGCGCCTGGCTGGACCGTGTCTCGCATAACAGAGATTGGGTCGTCGGAGCAGCGGCCTTGACTGTTTTCGTCGAAGGCAGCGTCAAGGATCGCGCAGAAATCGCAGACCCCTCCAAGCCCAAGACCGCCGAAGACATCGAAGCGATCGTCCAACGCCACCCGCTGGTGAAATATCACGGCCTGTCCCCCGATTCCATGGATCTCATTCGCGCACACCAAATGGTCGAAGCCGGCCACCGCCATGATGCCTACGCCATGGTGGTGAATTATGCCACGACACATACCCAGCAACAGGCCGTACTAAACTGTGTCAAAAAATGCCTGACACTCTGGCTGGATTATCGCGATGGAGTTGTTAAGGCTTGTGGATTGAAAAAGACCTAGCAGGATCCTGAAAAATCCCTCGAGCGGCGTTCTCACGTCCTTCAGACCCTCACCCGTACCAATAGAAGTTGAAATCGAGCTGGTTGATTTCCTGCCCAGATTTGAGAGCGAGGTCAATCATCAATCATG